>NZ_VOAQ01000018.1:0-520 GCF_008000505.1 Campylobacter sp. 2014D-0259 | reverse complement strand
CTATCTGCCGTGTGGTGTTGGCGGTGGTCCTGGTGGCGTCGCATTCGGACTTAAGCTGGCGTTTGGCGATCATGTTCACTGCTTTTTTGCCGAACCAACGCACTCCCCTTGTATGTTGTTAGGCGTCCATACAGGATTACACGATCAGATTTCTGTTCAGGATATTGGTATCGACAACCTTACCGCAGCGGATGGCCTTGCAGTTGGTCGCGCATCAGGCTTTGTCGGGCGGGCAATGGAGCGTCTGCTGGATGGCTTCTATACCCTTAGCGATCAAACCATGTATGACATGCTTGGCTGGCTGGCGCAGGAAGAAGGTATTCGTCTTGAACCTTCGGCACTGGCGGGTATGGCCGGACCTCAGCGCGTGTGTGCATCAGTAAGTTACCAACAGATGCACGGTTTCAGCGCAGAACAACTGCGTAATGCCACTCATCTGGTGTGGGCGACGGGAGGTGGAATGGTGCCGGAAGAAGAGATGGAGCAATATCTGGCAAAAGGCCGTTAATAACGTTTCAAC
>NZ_VOAQ01000005.1:0-522 GCF_008000505.1 Campylobacter sp. 2014D-0259 | reverse complement strand
GGGTTGTTTTGTGGGGTGTCAATGGGGTTGTGGTCTTTTTTGTGGGTTAAAGTGTGGGTGATTGTGTGGGCTGTGTGTTTTGAGTTGTGGGTGATTATGTGGGTCATTGTGTGGGCTGTATGCACGGCATTTTTTTGTTCTCCTAAAACACAGGCACGATAAGCGGCGTACACAAAACGGGGCGTTTCGCTCCGTCGCTTGTGCCAAAGGGGACACCCCTTTGCAACCCTGTGCGGTTCTACGAACCTGGTCAGGACTGCGCCCCGACACCCCGCCAACGCCTCACGGAACGCGAAAAAATTCCGCGTACCGTTCACCGTTCCCTGATTCGTCAAACAGAAAATCGCGGGGGCCCGCGCCTCCGGCGTGGGTTCCGATTTTGTGATTGACGACGGCACGGGAAAAACACTGGGGATGGTGGTTGGTGTCACGCAGTGAGGCCAACCACCTGCAAGACGGTTTTTTTTGTTGTTCACAAAATCGGGGTGAAAGTCTGTGGATGAGATGGGTGTAAGTGGGTGG
>NZ_VOAQ01000019.1:0-552 GCF_008000505.1 Campylobacter sp. 2014D-0259 | reverse complement strand
AAATAGCACCGGGTAATATATCCCATCCGCCGGGATTCAGCTGTGTTCCAGCATGGATATTGTGTGAAACGGTGATCGGAGAAAAATTTAAACCTGTTTGCAAGGTAATAATATTAAGAATGTCCCCCATAACGCCCCGAACCGAGCCATTTTCATCCGTCATAGAATAGGGGGGCGAGTAAGGATTTTCCAGCACCTTTAAATCGGGATGCTGCTTAATCCACTGTTTTTCATGTTCAGTGAGTTCTAATGGCTTGTTCAGAAAGGCCAGGTTTCCTGTATCAAGCCAATTTTGTGATACTTCATAGCGAACTTCATTTGTTAAAGCATCAACAAATCGATTGAGTACTTCATTAAGAATGACAGATTCTTTTCTGGTTAAGAAGAAGTTATATTGACGCGGTGAGTTATAATATTTCACTACATTTAAGGAGTGAGTGAAATAGCGGGAAATCATACTGCTGGTAATGATGTTACTACCAATAAAGTAATCATTCTGTCCGGCTGAGACGGATGCTAATGCCTGATATAAATTTGTAAAAGAGATAATTG
>NZ_VOAQ01000023.1:0-565 GCF_008000505.1 Campylobacter sp. 2014D-0259 | reverse complement strand
TGATAACACGTCAGATGAGCCATCGCCCACTATCGGGTGGTGCGCATGAAAAACCCTGATCTCCAGAACCTCACGGACTATTCCCCCTCAGATGCGCCCTGGGACGCTCACAGAAGCGTTTCTGATGACGTGGGAGGGATTTACCTGCTTGCAGCCGAATATGAGCGCTACGGGGCGCGTATGGCCCTCTGTGGTGGTTTACTGCGTTTCGGGTGGTCTACCCTCAAGGAAACCGGAGAAACGCGTCTGAGGCTGCGTGAGGCGCATTTCTGCCGTGTCCGGCATTGTCCTGTCTGCCAGTGGAGGCGCTCCCTGATGTGGCAAGCCCGTTTCTACCAGTCCCTGCCGCGTATCGTGGCGGATTATCCCGATGCCCGCTGGATGTTCCTGACTCTGACCGTGCGCAACTGTGCGATCGGGGAGCTGGGCGAGATGCTGAACCGGATGAATGCAGCTTTTCAGCGCATGAAGGTTCGCAAGGAGTTCCGGCCTGTGCAGGGCTGGATACGTACCACGGAAGTCACCCGCGGGAGCGACGGCAGCGCACACCCGCACTTCCACACCC
>NZ_VOAQ01000001.1:0-571 GCF_008000505.1 Campylobacter sp. 2014D-0259 | reverse complement strand
GAGAAAAACCAGCAGGGGCGGATGACCTTTATGAAAAACATTGGCGATGCGCTGAAAGAACCCGCACAGTCCCTGGCGGAGAGCGCGGCTAAACTCAACGCCCCGGAAAGCAAACAACTGGCGAATCAGGCAGATGTGCTGGTGCGATTGGTCGATGAAATACAGTTAGCGAACATGCTTGCGGACGATAGCTGGAAAAGTGAGACGGTGCTGTTCTCCGTGCAGGATTTAATTGATGAAGTTGTGCCTTCAGTGTTGCCTGCCATCAAGCGTAAAGGTCTGCAACTGCTGATTAACAATCATCTGAAAGCACACGATATGCGCCGCGGCGATCGCGATGCATTACGACGTATTTTGCTGCTACTGATGCAATATGCCGTGACCTCAACGCAATTGGGAAAAATCACCCTTGAGGTTGATCAGGATGAGTCCTCCGAAGACCGCCTGACGTTCCGCATTCTGGACACCGGAGAAGGCGTAAGCATTCATGAAATGGATAATTTGCACTTCCCGTTTATCAACCAGACCCAAAACGATCGCTATGGCAAGGCGGACCCGCTGGCATTCTGGC
>NZ_VOAQ01000025.1:0-584 GCF_008000505.1 Campylobacter sp. 2014D-0259 | reverse complement strand
GTCTTTAACGATGCCCGCGTTATTTACCAGCACATCAATCTTGCCAGCTTGGCGCTCTATCTGTTCGCACAATGCGCTCACGCTCTGGGGGCAGGCAAGATCGCACTGCACAATATGCAGTTTATCGCCTGCAGGATGGCTTGCTTTCAGCGCCGTTAATTGCACGTCGTTGGATTTATAGAGCGCATAAACATCGCAGTTCTGCTCCAGATATTTTTCGCAAATACCCAGTCCAATATCACCACTGGCTCCTGTCACCAGTACGGTTTTTTCATTTAAATCATTATATTTGTACATATTCATCACATATGTTGAGTTAATAAACGATGACAGTCGCAATGGCGTGGGTACGGCAATGCGAAATACTCAGGGAGTTATTTTGCAACCCCTGCCCGATAAAAATTTCTTGTAGTCTTCCGGAAATAACGAAATAAGGTGCTTTGGCTGCATCATGCTTTATTTCAATATCCTGGAAACGTACGCCATCACGAAAACCACAACCAATCGCTTTAACTAACGCTTCTTTCGCCGCCCAGAATCCAGAGGCCCGTTCATAATCAGGTTCTGCAGGGTTAATGAGTAAG
>NZ_VOAQ01000022.1:0-613 GCF_008000505.1 Campylobacter sp. 2014D-0259 | reverse complement strand
TACAACTGTACCGAAGGTGGAGCAAGGATAGAAGGAACTATAGAAAAACCTTTTCTTTGGGCTTGTGAGAATTTACTTGATAAAGATTTAAATAAACCTTTTGTGAAATTAGAACCTTTAAGTTTAAATAAACAAAATGAGTTTTTACTTAAAGCTTATTATAAAGTTTGTAAAAGTATTGAACATTGTAGAGATTTTAACGATAATTTTATTAAAGTTTATAATAAAACAAAAAACTCTTTTATAAATTTACAAAATTCTCAAAAAAACGAAATTTTGATTAAAGAAATCATTAAAGATATAGATAAAATCAAAACCAAAATAGACAAACTTTACAATAATCAAAAAGATCTGATACAAATTTTAGGTCCTTTGCTAACCCAATTTGAACTTAATCTTGCTAGAATTTATGTTTTAAATCCTAAAACTAAAGAAGATGTTTTTAATAAAAATATTCTTTGGATAAAAGAACATTTAGAATTTATGGAATTAGTTTATGGACATATTAAAGCACAAGAAAATGCTTTGATTAAAAATATACTTCCTTTAGAAGAAAAAATTAAAGAAAGAAAATTAGATAAATGGATGGAAAGGGTGAGAAGGTGAGAGAAGA
>NZ_VOAQ01000021.1:0-459 GCF_008000505.1 Campylobacter sp. 2014D-0259 | reverse complement strand
TGATCACCCAGTTCAGTCAGGCGCTGGCGCAGGGTGTATTGCGTGGTGAGGAGTTTAATTCGGTCAATGAAAGTGGTGACCGGATCGTACGTGCACTGGCTGCGGGTATGGGCGTGGCCCGTAAAGATCTGAAGGCAATGGCGGATGACGGAAAACTGACAGCGGATAAAGTGGTCCCCGCGTTAATCAGCCAGCTGGGGATATTACGTGATGAATATGCGGCCATGCCGGAAACGGTTTCCAGTAGTATCACGAAGGTGGAAAACGCCTTTATGGCCTGGGTGGGCGGTGCGAATGAGGCCAGCGGGGTGACAAAAACGCTCTCCGGCATGCTGAACGGTGTTGCCGGACAGATTGATAATGTGGCAACAGCCGTGGGCGCGCTGGTTGCCGTCGGGGTTGCCCGGTACTTTGGCAATATGGCCTCCGGAGCGATGTCTGCCACGGCAGGACTTGTGA
>NZ_VOAQ01000024.1:348370-566677 GCF_008000505.1 Campylobacter sp. 2014D-0259 | reverse complement strand
CATTGATAGCATTTGAGATTTGTCCAAATTCATCATTGCTTTTTACTTCTATAGTAGAAACATTTTTTGTTTTATGGTTGATAAAATCAAAGAATGAAGTTAAACCTGTTTGGATAGCTGCAAGTGGAGAGAGGTATTTTGATACGATGAAATAAAGGAGGATTACGCTAAATACTACTACAATAATGACAACAATGGCTTGAATAAATGCAGCTTTATGAATAGGTTTATTTATAATATCAGCGCTTTCGGTAATACAAGCTGTATAAGCAAAGACTTTAGTACAAGTTCCAAGTCTTTCTTTGCCGTCTAATCCATAAGTAAAAAAGTTATAGTCTCCATGTGTTTTATATGCATTTAGAACAGGAGAATGATCAATGGATGGATTTAATAATTCTTTATTGGTTGCTGCAAATATTTTATTTTTTTGATCAAATAAAAAAGTATTTCCAGGAGTTTTTGCAACTAAATTTTGCAAATCTTCTGATGGTATATCGACACCCAGTACTCCTATGATTTTGCCATCTTTATAAATAGCTTTAGAATACGTTATTACATATTGTTTTAAATTTGTATCTAAATATGCTGGTGTAACAAAAATATCATTTGTTTTTAAGGCTTCTTGATACCAATCTTTTGTCTTTATATCTAAATCATCACGTAATTCAGGCATTTTTGCATCATTAGATTTTTGACTAAGTAAAACTTTTCCATTGTTTAAACCTAAATAAACATTTAGTGCATTTATACTATGACGATAATATTTCAATATTGGACCAACATTGTTAATAATATTTTCTTCAGTGATTAAAGATTGATAAGGTAAGTTCGTGATATCTTTTTCTAAAGCTCTAGTAAAAGATTGATTTGTGGAACGGAAATCTTCAACGGTAGACTGTGTGACTTTAAGTAGATCAGTTTGATTTTTAAGAGCGCTTTCATGTAGTGAGGTTTTTGTAAAATAAAAACTTACAATACCTAGAACAATTAAGGCAAAAATTGCAATTAAATTTGCAATGAGGGAAAGTTTGATTTTAATACTATTCATTATTTTCCTTTTAATCTTTGTTATTTTTAGCATAAAACTAATAATTTGGCTATTATTTTATCACAAAAAAAATAAAATAAATTTTTATTTTTATCTTAAAAAGGAGAAAATATGGCTTATACTATAAAAAAAGTAGAAAAAGAAACAAAAATTAGTGCTCATACTTTAAGATTTTGGGCTAAAAAAGGTTTGTTTCCTTTTGTTCAAAAAGATGAAAATAGTGTGAAATATTTTTCAAAAAGCGATATAGAATGGGCAAAATGGATAGAATGGCTTAGAATTTCAGGTATGCCAATAGAACAAGTCAAACATTATATAAAACTTTGCTCTTTGGGTATAAAAACTGCCAAAGAGAGACAAGAGATGTTAAAGCAAACAAAGAAAAAATTACAAAACCAGATTAAAACATTAAAAGAAAGTGAAAAAGTTTTAAGCAAAAAGATAAAAATTTATGAAGAAATGCTTGCAAATGAAGTCGATGGGTTTAATCCAGAAAGCAAGGACTATCAACCTTGTGATAAATTGCATAAGTTTAAGGGTTGATTTTATATTAAGGGCAAATTTGGGTAATAATATTTTCATTTTTTTTAATAGCATTTTTAAGTTCTAAATTTTTGATATTTTCAAAAAGATCTAAATGCAGTTTTAAAAGCTCATTATTAATCCCATAATACGCCCAAGTTCCTTGACGCCTTACATACAAAAAACCTGCATCTTTTAAAATTTTTAAATGTCTTGAAAGTCTTGATTGACCCATGTTTAAAAGTTCTTGTAAATCACAAACACAAAGTTCTTTGTATCTTAAAAGATGATACAAAATCAAAATCCTACTTTCATTATTGATTGCTGAAATAATGGTTAAAAATTTTTGCATTTTATTTCCTTAAATTAAATTAATAAAAATTCCAAAAGATATAGCCACGCCTAAAATAATCATAACCAATAAAAATAAAAATTTTATTTTAAACATTTGTTTGAGTAAAATAAGCTATAGTGATTATGCTAGTGCTATGATAGACATAGTGCTTAATTCTTGCGATAAAAATACACGCATTGGAGTAATAAGCCTATAAATAAAAGATATCTTATGCTTTTAAGGCATCTTTTATTTCTTTTAAATGCTTATTTTGAAGTTTTAGATTTTTCTAAAGATTTTATTTAATATAGATAAATATTTTTATTTTAGGTTATTGACTTAGACCTACTCTCATCTTTTATACTTTTAAAAATATTAATTGAAAGGATAAAATGAAAAATTTAAATAAAGCTTCAAATGCTCAAATTATTCTAGTATTTTGTTTAGGGGTATTTGGGATTTTGAGCACAGAACTAGGGATGATGGGTATAATTCCTATTGTTTCTCAAAATTTCAGTGTAAGTATTTCAGATGCGGGTTGGTGTGTGAGTATTTTTGCACTCGTGATAACTTTTTGCGCCCCTATTGTCCCGCTACTTTGTGCAAATTTCAATCCTAAAAAACTTATGCTTATTTGTTTAGCTGTGTTTATCTTAAGCTCGTTAACTTCTGCTTTTGTGGGTGAATTTTGGCAATTGCTTATTTTAAGAGCTATTCCTGCTTTTTTTCATCCTATTTATATAGCTCTTGCTCTAAGTATGGTTACAAATTTAGTCGAAGATAAGAAAGAAATTCCAAAAGCTACAGCTAAGATTTTTGCAGCAGTTAGTGCTGGAATGGTTTTGGGTGTACCTATGACTAGTTATTTTGGTGGAAATTTTAGTTTTAAAATGGCAATGTTATTTTTTGTATTTTTAAATACCTTATCTTTTATAGCAACTTTATTTTTTGTTCCTGATTTTAAAAAAGTAAATTCTGTAAAAATAAGCAAACAATTGCTTATTTTAAGATACCCGCTTTTATGGATTAGCATACTTTGTGTTATTTGTATAAATGCTGGAATTTGGGGTTTTTACTCTTATTTTTCTGATTTCTTACATAGTGTAGGAAAGATGAATTTTACTTTAATTAGTATTGTATTGGCTATTTATGGTTTTTCAAATATTATAGGCAATTATATAGCCGGAAAGACCCTTGTTAAAAACGCAAATTTTACTTTGATTTTAACACCTTTAATTATGATAGGATTTTATATTTTACTTTTTAGTTTTTATAGTGAAATTATACTTATAATATTTGCCTTTATATTAGGAATTTTAGCAGGTGTGATGAATAACGGCACGCATTTTATGATAAGTTATCCCTTTCCAAAGGCTGCTAATTTTAGCAATGGACTTTTTATAAGCGTGGCCAATATAGGATTAAGCACCGGAACTGCTATTTGTGGACTTGTGATTTCTTTGAGTGATACGCGTTATATTATCGTAAATACTATTGTTTTGTTGATTTTAGGAATTATCATGATTTTTGTAAGAAGTAGGATAGAAAAAATGAAATTAAGATTTTAAATTTTTACTTGACTTAGAGTAGCTCTCATGTTTTATAATACTAAAAAAGGAGGTAAAATGCAAGAATTAGAAAAAGCAGGAATTCATGGAAGTTTTAAAGGCGATAGTAAATTTTTTAGCAAAAATGTAAAAGTTTCTATGATGTTTAAATCAAATGAGTGGAGAAATTTTAGTGGGGCTTTGGTTGAATTTGAAGCCAGTGCTAGAAGTGCATGGCATACTCATCCTCAAGGACAAACCTTAATCGTAACAGAAGGCGAAATCATCACAAAAGTTCCAGGGCAAAAAGCCTTTATAGCTAAAAAAGGCGATGTGATAAGCTGTCCTATAGGAGTAAAGCATTTTCATGGTGCAACTAATACAAGTAGTGGAGTACACATAGCACTTACAGGCGAAAAAGAAGGTAAAAATGTAGAATGGCTTGAGCTTGTAAGCGATGAAGAATATGAAAATGCCTTAAAAGAAGCAAGAGAGTAAAGAAATTTGTAAATAAAACACAAAAATTTTATAAAAACTTTTATGTTTTTGGAGTATTTTAAATGCTCTTTTTTCACAAATTTTAAAAACCACAAAGGATAAAACCATGCAATTAAGACAAAAAGCAAGAGAAATTTTTGAAAAACTCTTAGGAGGAGCAAAAAAGGATCAACTTTTTGCAAGTGATAAGGAGTTTTTTACTAATCACATTAATTTTACTTTTGGCGAGAGTTTTGTAAAAGCAAATTTGGATACACAAAAATATTTTTTAATCACCCTTGCTTCTACTTTAGCAGTAGGTGGAAAAATAGAGTTTAAAGCTTTACTTCAAGGTGCAATCAAGAACGATATAAGTCCTATTGTCATTAAAGAAGTGATTTATCAAGCTACGCCTTATGTGGGTTTTGCTAGAGTATGTGATTTTTTAAGCCTTTGTAATAAAGTGTTTAAAAAACTAAATATCGCCTTAGTTTTAACTCCACAAGGTACTACTACGCAAGAAAATCGCAAAATAAAAGGCAGGGAAATACAAAATGCTATTTTTAGTGAAGCCAATATCACTAAAATGATAGAAACTACACCAGAAGATAAAGCTTTTATAAATGATTTTTTGAGTGCGAATTGTTTTGGAGACTACTATACACGCATGGGACTTGATCTAAAAACTAGAGAGCTTTTAACCCTTGTATATCTTATCTCACTTGGTGGGCTCGACAATCAAGTAAAAGCTCACATACAAGGCAATCTTAACATGGGGCAAAGTAGAAAAGATTTGCTAAATATCATTGCAGCTCTTATTCCATATATCGGTTATCCAAAAGCTTTAAATGCCCTAAATTTGTTTGATGATATTAAAAAGTAGAATACAAGCAATGAATATTTATTGTAAATTGAGCTTAGAAGTTATTTGTAAATTAGTTTTTATCAAAAAACTTGCAATTATTTTAGTATGCTTTTAAGTTCATTTAGATATTCTTGTTGTGTTTTTAGATTTTCTTCTAAAGAATTTAAAATCTCTTCGCTAGTTCTTAGGATTTTTTCTTCTTTTACATTTGGATTTTTAGCACTTAGATCATAGTTTCTTTCTTCAAGCTCTTTTTTGCTAACAAGCCAAGAATTAGCAGTGATTTTTCTTTCTTTGTAGTATTTTAGAAATTCGTTAAAATGTGCGTATTCTAAAGGCTTATTTTTAGTAAGTTTATAAGGCGGTATAAGTTCGTAGTAATACACCTTATCATCATTTGCTTTTAAAATACTATTTAAGCCTTTTGAGAAAAATAATACATTTGTTTTTACCGCACTATAAGGCAAAAATACTCCACTTGGCAAACTCAAAACGCATTCTAAATTAAAATCATCTAGTAAATCTTTTTTTACACTCACAAAGGCATTTGAATTTTGAAAAAGCACACCTTCAGGCACGATGATCGCACATCTTCCATTGTTTTTTAAAGATCTTAAAATGTGTTGTAAAAACAAAAGTTCAGTAGCGTTTGATTTTATAGGAAAATTTTCTTGAATTTGTTCTTTTTCTTTACCTCCAAAAGGTGGATTTGCAAGGATTACTTCGTATTTTTCTTGTTCTGTTATATCTGTGATTTTTTTACTTAAAGTGTTTGTTTTTATGATATTTGGACTTGAAATTTCATGAAGTATCATATTCATAACGCCCATTGCATAGCTAAGCGGAGTTTTTTCTTTACCAAAAAGAGCATCATTTTTTAAAAATTCAAGCTCTTCTACGCTTAAATTTGCTTTTTTGCCTTTGGTTCTGTCTTTATATAAAATATGTAAAAAACTCTCAACTAAAAATCCACAACTACCACAAGAAGGATCATAAATTCTTTCTTTTGGTTTAGGATCTATTACTTCCACCATAGCCTTTATCAAAGGACGAGGGGTGTAAAATTCTCCACTATTTCCACCATCGCTACCCATATCTTTTAGAAGTTTTTCATAAACTTCACCTAAGGCAAATACTTCATCTTCTTTATTAAAACTAATCTCATCAATGATATTTATCACTTCTCTTAAAGTATGTCCATTTGCTATGCGATTGTCTATAAATTCAAAAATTCCACCGATTTTATACTCTATACTTTTAAAATCATCATTATTTTTAAAATTTTTAAGATAAGGAAAAAGCTCTTTATTTACAAATTCAAGCAAATCCGATCCACTTAAAGCATTTTTTACATCAAGTTTGCCATCTTTTTTAGGTGCTGCCCAAACACTCCAGCTAAATTTTTCTTGCAAAATGCTTTTATAATCTTTGCCATCTAAAAACGCTAAATCTTTTAAATTTGTCTCATAATCATCTAAAAATTTTAAAAAAAGTATCCAGCCAATCTGCTCTGTATAGTGCATAGCACCACTTATGCCATCATCTCTTCTTAGAATATCTGTGATTTTATCGATTTTGTTTTGCATTTTCTCCCTTTAAAGCTTTTAAAATAGTTTTATCAAAGTCTAGTTTTATTTTTTATTTTTGTTTTTGAACTGCAATATGTTAAAAAAATCAAAAATTTTTAACATATCAAGCCAATGTGTTAAAATTTGGCAAATTTTTTAACATTATAATTCTCCCTTAAAAGCCTTATCAAGTAAGGATTGCTTAAGCTCTTCATAATCTTTTAGCTCTTTAGTGTAAAGCTCTTTTAAAGCCTTTGCCTTTTCAAACACAAAATCTAAATGCTCTGCGATTTGCTCTTGCTCTTGTAAAGGTGGTAGGGGGATTTGTAGGGATTTGCCATCTTTTGTTCCAAGTCTAGGCATTCTTGCACCATAGGTTAAACTTGAGATTCTATCGTGCAAAAAATTGGCAAATAAATAATAATAAATAAAATGATTTGTTATGGAATTACCCGTAGAAAATGGCATTATTTCAGAAGAGCAAGCCCCATTATCATCAGCTATAATCACTTTTTTAAGATATGGACGCAATGTTCCAAATAAAATATCACCCTTGTTAAATTTAATTTTATTGCTTTTACTTTGTCTATCCTGAAATAACACTTTTTGCAACAAAACACCGCTTTCTTTTTCTATATCTTCAAGTTCTAAAATCCAATCATTACCTTTTAATTGACTAGGTTTTACTTGTGATGTTTTTCCATAGTTGCTAGTATCCCCTAAGCTTTTCCATTCCCAAGATTGTGGGAGTTGATAATTTTCTTTAGTATTATCATTAAGTGGATTAAAAGCCTTTTGTAAAGCACTTTGCATAAGCTCATCAATATTTGCTAAATTTTCTTTTGCTTTTTTGATATTTTCATCAATCTTACTAAAAGCAAAATCCAAAATCCCCACTATCCTTTCTTGCTCTTTTATGTCTTTTGGATAAATAATTTCGAGTTTGGAAAATTCAGTCTTATTTAAAATAGCTAAAGTTGTTTGTGGTGCTTTTGAAAATAATATAGACTGAAATTTAGAAGATATGCAATAATAATAAATATACTCGGAAATTATATTTTTATGAGGAATAATTGCGTTTATTTGTTGGTTACAACTCCCAATAACTTTAGTTAGTGCTACTTTACCTAAAGAACCTATACAAACCACAAGAATTGTTTTAGGTGGAAGCTGTCTAGCTTTGCCAAAACCTAGTTTTGATAGATTATCTCCAGCATTTTCTAAAAAATATCCTTGCTCGAAATCACTCGGCTTAAAAAATGGATAATCTTTTCCATAAAAATCTAAATTACTTTTACTAGGTGTTGAACCCGTAACAATTTCACCTATCTCGCTAAGCGTTTTAACTTCCCAACCCTGCGGTAAATTTGTCATTGGTTTATTCTTGCGCTGTTTAATTCTTGAAATTTAAGTGCAAGTTTATCCATAAAAGTATATGAGCTTGTATAGTTATTTTTTTCTGCTTCTTTATTCGCTTTTTGAGCATTTGCAATAGCTGTACTAAGATTTTGCTTTATAATGCTTGTAAAATTATAATCCTTTTTATAATCTTTTATATGTTTTTTTAAATCGCTCTCAATTAATTCATTACAAGGACTATTTGTGCTAAATGATTTTGTAGTGTATGTAAAATGTAAAAGTATCCAAAATTCAAAACAAGGATTTGAGGTAATTGCTTCAAATTTGTATTTTTCACATTCTTGCCTTGCTTTGTCAAAATCTGAATGCGTATCTTTATCAAATACACAATAAACTTTATTATAGGAATAATCTTTATTTTTTTCTTTGGTAAACTCTACTATTTGTGAAGGGTTTGGTTTTTTACTTGAAATAATATTTATGCTTACATTGCTTAATCTAAAAAAATCTTTTAATTGATTTAAATAGTTTTTTTCCGTTTTTTCACCTTCGCATACTATAAGTATAATTTCATTTTTTTTTCTTTTTGCTTCTCTATCTCTTGTTTTTGTATTTCTTTTTTTGCGTAAATCATCAGTTCCCATTATCACTCCATGATGATAGTATTTCTTTAAAATAAGGCAAAGCCCCAAAACGCCCTAAAAGATAATCATTTTCCAAATTTGTTTTATCTCTTCTCTCTTCACTCTCTTCAAAATCACTCAAAGGATAAAGCTTGGTTGCTTTATTTTGTTTTTCGCAAAACCAAATTTGATCTCTTCTAAAGATATCTTGATTTAAAATGGAAGTATCATGAGTGGTAAAAATAAGCTGAGCATTTGATTTGTTTAAATCTTCATTATGAAAAAGATTTACTAAGAATTTTGTCATTAAAGGGTGTAAGTGAGTATTTAGCTCATCTATTATTAAAATGTTTCCTTTTTTTAAAGAATCAATCCAAATACCTGCTATATTAAAAAATTTTCTTGTGCCATCTGATTCATCGTTAAAATTTAAAAATTTTATTTGATTTTTTTGACTTAAGTGTATAAAAGATATATCTTCTAGTATTTTTACATTTTTTAAATTTTGAATATTTTTAACTTCTTGAATGATTTTTTCTTTGAGTTCTTGTGGAATATTTTGAAGATTTGATGGTAATGAGTTTTCATCAATATCGCTTGTTTTAATCTCTACACCTTCTATATCTAAATCAGCTATTTTAAAAAAACTATTGACTAATTCTTTGTCTTTTTTATATTCATTAATCGTGATACTTTTTCCATTACCCCAACCATTTGAATTTGCTATTTGGAGTTTAAGATTAAAAAAATCAAATACAGGTTTTAATTGCTCATTGTTTAATTGAATAGCCACAGATAAAAACAAGGCATTATCTCTAGTGCTATTTTCCCATAGTTGTTTATAAATTTCATCAGCTAAAAATTGATCCCCAAAAGAATAATTATATCTTCCTTCTTTTTTATTATAAATTCTTTCAAACCAATTTTGCTCGGTATTATTTTCATCAAAAGTTAAAAGCCATTCTTCTAAAATTTTTTCAGAATTTAAAATAAAGCCATATTGATACTTTGTGTCATTTTGTATAAAAATAATTTCAAATTTTGTAGGTTTATCATCTTCATCCCCTAGCAAGAAAGGTGTTATAGGTAACTTATCTCCCCTTTGCGTATTTGCGCTTGATATAACGATGGTTTTCATAGTTTGCAAAGCTTTTACAATATTCGATTTTCCAGAAGCATTTGCCCCATAAATCACACTACTTTTTAGCAAAGCTAATTTTTTATCGCCATTGGTATGAGAATCAAAAAAAGTATTATCCTTGCTTGCCATCATACTTAAAATTTGCTCATCTTGAATGGATAAAAAATTTTCTACTCTAAATTCTATAAGCATATTTTTTCCTACTTTTTTCTTAAAATATATAGATAATTATTTTTTAGAGATTATTTTAACTAAAAATCTCAAATTTATCTTTAAACATATCACCTCGCATAAATCTCCCTTTGTAAATCATCAAAACTTTGTTTTAGAATTTCTAAGCCACCAAATTCATCGGCCAATTCTCTTACATTGCCTAAAGAACTAAGCTCTATAAGCGGTTTTAAGCCATCATCAAAATCTTTTATGCCGTATTCTTGATATCTATTTAGTAAAAATTCTATAAATTTTATAGCCTTTTCTTTTTGAAAGCGTTTTAAAAACTCACCATTTTCTACTTGTAAAACACGCTCTTGCCTTGTTTTTATCTCGGCATTAAAGCTTAAATGCGCTAAAACATCGTATATATCACAATCTTTTTGAAAAATTTTTCTTAGATCTTTTAAAGCATCTTCATCTACTCCATCATTTGCAAGGGCTTTTAAAAATCTTTCTCTATTTTTTTGATCACTCCAAATTTCACGCAATTTTGCTTCATCATCATAATACTCACCAAGCTTTCCTATCAAAAATTCTAAAAATTCTTTAGTGCTAAGTGGCTTACCTTGTGCTCCTACATAGCTTGTAGTTATATCTAAAACCTTAAGCTTTGTGCCTTTTAAGTGTATAGTGACGCTCTTTTTTTCTTTGCTTTCTTCTTTTGTTTGTTTTATTTGCTCTTTAGTAATTTTTTCTTGTTTGTTTTGCTCTTTTAGTTCTTTTATTTTTTCACCATCCCATTTTGGATCATAAAAAAGCTTAGTAGCGCCAACAAAATCAAGTATGGTAAAAAAGTCTTTACCTTCATATACTCTAGTTCCACGTCCGATGATTTGCTTAAATTCCACCATAGAGCCTATATTTGCTAGTAAAACGATATTGCGGACATTCTTAGCATCCACGCCCGTTGTAAGCATTTTAGAACTTGTAAGTATGACAGGAAAGCTTTTATCATTGTCTTGAAACTGCTTTAGATAATCAAGCCCTATTTTACCTTCATCACTCGTAACTCTTACACAATAATCATCTCTTTTAACACTTTTATATTTATCTATGGCTCTTTTTACCTCGTTTGCATGAGCTTGATTTGCACAAAAAATTATAGTTTTATCCATGGGATTTATAAGCTCTAAAATTTTCTTAGCGATAAAGTCATTATAGTTTGGTAAAAAGATATTTCTTTCAAACTCACTTTGTTTATAAAAGCCTTTTTCAAGCTCACCTTGTATCAAATCATCAGGATTATAGGTATAACCATCACTCAAAGTTGTTTTTATGAGTTTGACTTTATAAGGGGTTAAAAATCCATCTTCAATACCACTTTTAAGACTATAATCATAAACACTCTCACCAAAATACTCATAAGTGTCTATATTTTCTTCTTTTTTTGGAGTAGCGGTTAAACCAAGCTGAGTTGCATAGGAAAAATACTCAAGCACAGCTCTCCAGCTTCCTTCTTCGTTTGCTCCACCTCTGTGGCACTCATCTATGATGATAAGATCAAAAAAATCTTTTGGGTATTGAAGATAAAATTTGCTCTCTTGTTCTTCTTGGGTGTTTTCTTGTTCTTTTGAATTTGCGGCTAAGCTTTGATAAATTCCAAAGAAAACATTTGCATTTGTTATGATTTTTCCATCATTTTTCTTTATTTCTTCAGCACTAATTGCCTTACAATCACTTTCTATAGGATTAAATTCTCCTAAGGCTTGATCTCTTAAGCTCACTCTATCACATAAAAATAGTATTTTAGGCTTTTGATCTTTGTTTTCTTTATTCCATCTTGCCTCTAACAAACGATAACACAAATTAAAAGCTATGGTTGTTTTTCCTGTGCCTGTAGCAAGAGTGAGTAAAATTCTATTTTTGTTATTTATAATAGCTTCTATGACTTTGTCTATGGCTATTTTTTGATAATACCTTAATTCTTTTTGCGGAATATACATAACATTTTGGGTTAAAAGCCTGTATTGCCATTCTTTGACATTGCCATAAATCCTATCAAAAAGCTCTTTAGGACTTGGGAATTTATCTATATATTTACCACTATGACTTCTTATATCGTATTCATAAATTTTTTCTCCATTGCTACTATATACAAAAGGCACATTTAAAATTTTTGCATATTCTATGCCTTGAGATAAACCATCTAAAGGATCTTTGCTAAATTTTTTAGCTTCTATTATAGCAAGGTTGTTTCCTTCATATCTAAGCAAATAATCTGCAAATTTTCTTTGTGCTCTTTTACCACCTAAAAGCTTTCTACCATCTGTAAAATAATAATTTCTTTTTATATTTTCTTCATTCCAAGAACTATCATAAAGCTTTGCATCTATAAATTTTACTCTAGTATCATCTTCTGAATACAAATTTTGCATTTTTACCCCAAAGTGAAATTAAATTTTATAATTATAGCATTTATACTAGTTTTTAAAAAAATTATTTTCACTCTTGACTTATAGCTACTCTAATGTTTTATAATTATAAAAAATCAAAAAAGGAGCGAAAATGCAATACAAAATTTTAGAAAACAATCGCATCGCAAGTAAAGGCTATGCAATGCTTAGTAAAGATGCGAAATTCACACCCTTTGAATTTAGCCGCCACGCTATTGGTGATAATGATATTTTGATTAAAATCCTATATGCAGGTATTTGTCATAGCGATATTCACACCGCAAGAAGCGAGTGGGGAGAAGCTACTTATCCTTGCGTACCTGGGCATGAGATAGCAGGAGAAGTTATCGCTGTGGGTAAAAATGTGAGCAAATTTAAAGTAGGAGATTACGCAGGGGTTGGTTGTATGGTAAATTCATGCGGTGAGTGCGATGCTTGCAAACGCTCACAAGAGCAGTTTTGCGAAAATGGCAAAACCATCTTTACTTACAATAGTTGCGATGTATTTCACGGCAATGAAAACACTTATGGGGGCTACTCAAACAACATAGTTGTAAGTGAAAAATTTGCCATTTGTGTGCCAAAAAATGCACCAATGCATAAGGTTGCGCCTTTGCTTTGTGCGGGCATTACCACTTACTCGCCTTTAAAATTTTCTAAGATAAAAGAAGGCTCAAGCGTTGCTATAGCAGGCTTTGGCGGACTTGGTATGATGGCTGTAAAATACGCTGTTAAAATGGGTGCAAAGGTTAGCGTTTTTGCTAGAAATGAAAACAAAAAAGCCGATGCTTTAGCTATGGGTGTAAGCTCATTTTACACAAGCACTGATAAAAACGCCGTAAAAGAACGCTTTGATTTAATCATCTCAACCATTCCAACGCCTTATAATCCTGCAATTTATTTGGATTTACTTAAATTTGGTGGCGAAATGGCTATAGTTGGCTTACCACCTGTGGAAGATAAGGTAAATATAGGCATAAACGAGCTTGTACATAAGGCAGGTAAAAAGGTTTATGGCTCGCTAATTGGCGGTATTGCTGAAACTCAAGAAATGCTTGATTTTTCTTTAAAACACGAAATTTATCCAGAAACCGAGCTTATCACACCACAAGAAATCGATAAAGCTTATGAAAATCTAACCTCAGGAAAGGCTAAATTTCGCTATGTTATTGATATGACAAAAGAATAATTTAATACTTATCAAAAATCACATCGCTAACGCTAAATCCCCTTTGCTTAGCGATGTCTAAAAGCTCTTTTATGCTTTTTTCATCAATTATATTTCTTGCTAAAATCCAAAGATATTTTTTATCAGGACTACCCACAATGGCAACTTTATACTCGCTATCAATAAAAATGATTTCATAATTCACCTTATTAAAAAGGTTCATAAAGATATTAAATCTCACTGCTAATTGCCTATTTGAAACGATTTTTGCCTTGCCTTTTATGCTTGAAATTTCATTTTCTTTACTGCAAAAATTCTCAATTTCTACATAAGGAACGCCATTTTTATATTTAAGCTCGTATTTTGCCTTTGAATTTAGGCAAGATTTTTGAAAAAAAGCAGGTTTTCTAGCCATTTCAAGCCATTCTCCCATATAATTTTGCAAAGAAAGTTCGCCAATTAATTCAAGCATTTTTTTCCTTTTTGTCTTTCTCGCCCCATTTGCACATAGCTTGTAAAATAGGAATTAAACTTTGTCCGCGTTTGGATAAGCTATATTCTACCTTGGGTGGAATTTGAGCGTATTCTTTTCTGATAATTAAACCATCATTTTCTAGTTCTCTTAAGGTATTGGTTAAAGTTTTAAAAGATATGGAGCTTAAAAAGCGTTTGAGTTCATTATAACGCACGATTTCATAGCGAAATAAGCAGTATAAAATACTCATTTTATATTTTCCATTAATTAATGCTAGAGTATAGTTAAATCCGCATTCTTCGAAATTGCACTGAGAATTCTCTTTAGTCATTTAACATTCCTTTAGTATAGTATCTTACTTTATTTTCTGTATTGAAAATGATATTATGCTAAGTTATAATTGTATCATAAAATTTAAAAAAGGATAAAAATGAAAAATATACTCTTGCTTAATGGCGCTAAAGAATTTGGAAATTCAAAAGGACAGCTTAATTTAACATTGCATAATCATGCTTTAGAAATTTTAAAAACATTAGGATACGAAGTAGATCAAACTCATATAGATCAAAGATATGATCCTAAAGAAGAGATACAAAAATTTATAAAAGCTGATGCTGTGATCTATCAAATGCCAGCTTGGTGGATGGGCGAGCCTTGGATAGTTAAAAAATATATCGATGAAGTGTTTGGTTTGGGTGCTGGAGTGCTTTTTAAAAATGATGGAAGAACTCATGAAAATCCTAGTAAAAACTATGGAAAAGGTGGTTTAGATCATGGTAAAAAATACATGTTTTCTCTCACTTGGAATGCACCTCTTGAAGCCTTTAATGATAAAAATGAATTTTTTGAAGGAAAGGGTGTGGATATGGTGTATTGGCATTTGCATAAGGCTCATGAATTTATAGGTATGAAAGCTTTACCAACTTTTATGTGTAATGATGTGGTAAAAAATCCTCAAGTGGAAAAATATCTAAACGAGTATGAACTACACTTGAAAAAAATTTTTTAAAAAATTTGACTTAAAAATTTCAAGGTGTAACATTGACTCGAACAAAGTATTTGTATATCTTGCTTGTTTTAGCTATGTTTTTATGGGGCTCATCTTGGCCTACTTCTAAGATTTTATCAGCTTATGCTGATACTTCTGTGATTACTTTTTGGCGTTTTTTCTTTGTTTTGCTAGGTTCTTTGATGGTATTGGGCTTTTTAAGAATTCCTTTAAGCCTTGAAAAATCCATTTTAAAATGGGTGCTGATAGCAGGAATTTTAAATGGGCTTTATACTTTTGTATTTTTTATTGCCATTAAGCATGGTTTAGCTGGAAAAGGCGGTGTTTTGGTTACAACTATGATTCCTATTTTTTCTTATTTGATATTTATGATAGCGATATTATTTCAAAAAGATAAAAAATCAACTCACAAGATCATAAAGAGTGAAATTCTAGGCTTATTTTTAGGTTTATTATCTGGATTTTGTTTGTTAAATTTAGGGAGTTTAGAAGATTTATTTGGCAAATTTAATATTTTATTTTTAACTTGTTCTTTTATTTGGGCTTTGATAGCAGTGTTTAATCATAAAGCCAAAGGAGTTCACCCTTTGGCGATTAACTTTTATATTAATCTCATTTCTGTTTTAATGTTTTCTTGGGTATTGTTTGATGTAAAAAGTTATGAAATTTTTCATTTTGAATTTAAATTTTGGATCAGTATGTTTGTCGTTGCTTTTTTATCAACTATTATAGGTACTAGTATTTATTATTATGGGATTCACATTTTAGGGAGCGTTAAGGCAAATTCTTTTGTTTTAATCACTCCTGCTAGTGCTTTAATTTGTAGTTATTTTATACTAGATGAGGTGCCAAATGCACTTACCTTGTTAGGTTGTGCCTTGGCTATAGGTGCTATATATTTTATCAATATTTATGGTAAAAAAGCTTAGATTAAATTTTCAAAATCAAGATTGATTTTTTGATCCATGGCTTTAAATTTCATTTCTCTTTGTTTATAAAGCTCTAAGGCTTCTTGCATGCTAATGCTTTGAAATTTAAAGCTAGAACCTAACTTAGCTTGTGCGAGTAAGCTTAGATCATTTTCTATAACCGTGCCTATTTTTGTATAACCTCCTGTGCTTTGTCTTCCTGCCATTAAAATGATAGGAATACCACTTTTTGGCACTTGTATGCTTCCAAAAACTGCAGGATCTGAGATGATATCTGCTGAGTTTTTATGCTCTATACTTTTGCTAGATTCTGCATAAATTGCCATTCTATCGCTTTTTGAACCTACTTTATAGCTAGTATTTAAAAAAGTATCTATGCCTTTTTGAGTAAAAGCATCTTCATTTGTTCCTAAAATAACGCGTATAATAGGCTCTTTATGGCTTTTAAAAAGAGGATTTTCACATTCTCTAGCTTCTAAATTAAAAGGTATAAAAGTATTATGAGTATTTAAAATATCATCTTTTTGCAAAGCTCTTCCTTCAAAAAATCCAACTCCCATTTTAGCATCGCTGGATTTAGAGTTTAAAAAGCTTTTTATTTCAAAGCCACCTGCTACGCATAAATATCCACGAAAACCTATTTTTGCTAAACCAAGCTCTAAAATATCGCCTTTATTTGCTTTATACACCTTGTAAGTTTTGATTTTTTGATTATTAAGCTTTGCCTCAAATTCAGCCCCACTTAAAACAAAATAATTCCCATCTAAAAATTCGTATTTTCCACCTTTTAAACAAAGTTCAACTCCTGCTTCATCTTGTTTGTTTCCAAGTAAGATATTTGCCATTCTTAAAGCATCTTCATCCATAGCCCCACTTCTTGCTATGCCAAATTTAGCAAATTTTTTTCTACCAAAGTCTTGCAAACTTGAATTTATAGATGCTTCAATGATTTTTATACTCATAAATTTCCTTTTGATAGACTTTTTTAGCAACTTGCTCTTGGATATCGAAAAATTCATCTTTTGAAATAGCTTTAAATTTTAAAAACATACCCGCTTTTAAAAGAGTAGGATTTTTTTCATCTTCTTTATCAAAAAATTCCAAAGGTGTTCTAGCAATGATTTGCCAACCCCCTGGGCTTGATATAGGATAAACTCCTGTTTGTTTATCGGCTATGCCTACACTTCCAGCTTCTATTTTTGCTCTAGGGCTTGAAAGGCGTGGGGTAAAAAGCCTTTCATCTAAACCTCCAAGATAAGGAAAACCTGCCATAAAACCTAGCATAAAAACAAGATAATAAGGCTTAGTGTGAAGAGATATAAGCTCTTCTTTTGAAATTTGATTGTGTTTGCACACAAATTCTAAATCCAGTCCAAATTCTTCATCATAACAAAGTGGAACTTCTATACAAAGACTTGAGTTTTGTTCTGCAAGTTTAATATCCTTTTTAATTTTTTCCAAAAAATCAAGCAAGGAATTTAAAGAAAGTATACAAGGATTAAAATATATAAGCAAGCTTGCATAAGCACTTACTAACTCATCAATACCATAAATTTCACCTTCTTTTAGGGCTTTTTGTATCCTTTGTTCTGTACTTAAAACATAAGCATTGATTTGAGGTGAAATTTCTTGCTCAAAACGTAAAAGCAAAGCCTTGCTTCCGCTAAAATGCACACTAAACATTGCTAAAACCTATATAAAATTTTCCAAAGCACAAATTTGAATTTGTTCTTTTTCTAAATTTTCTTTGATTTTTTTAACAAATTCTAAAGCTTTTATATTATCCCCATGAACACAAATACTATCGGCTTTCAAATCAATTTCTTTGCCATTTATGCTTGTAACTTTGCTTTCTTTTATCATTTTTATCACGCGTTTGATAGCTAAATTTTCATCGTGTATTAATGCCCCTTCTAATTTTCTTGAAACTAAAGTGCCATCATCATTATAAGCACGATCTGCAAAAACTTCATTAGCATATCTTAAACCTTTTTTCTTAGCCGCTTCATTCATAGCAGAATTACTAAGCCCTAGAAAAATAATATTTTCATCAAAACTCGCCACTGCCTCACAAAGTGCTAAGGCTAAATTTTCATCAATAGCTGCCATATTATAAAGTGCACCATGGGCTTTAAAATGCTGTATTTTCATACCTTTTGCCTTGGCAAAGCCAAATAAAGCTCCTAGTTGATACAAGGCATAGTTTTTAGCCTCTTCAAAGCTTATTTGCATATTGCGTCTTCCAAAACCCAAAAGATCAGGATAAGATGGGTGTGCTCCTATGCAAACACCATTTTGCTTGGCTAAATTTAAGGTTTTATCCATGACACAAGGATCACCCGCATGAAAGCCACAAGCGACATTTACTGAGCTTACAAATTTTAAAATTTCTTCATCCATTCCCATTTTATAGGCGCCAAAACTTTCCCCTAAATCACTATTTAAATCCACTTTGAACATTATTTGACCTTGTATATTTAATTATTGATTTTATTATATCTAAAGAAGAATTTTAAATAAGCTAAAAGTTTTGAAAAATAAATAAAAAAGTTACAATAAGTAAAAAATGATATTTTAAGCAGGTTAAAACCTGCTTAATTTTTAGTCTTTTCTCGTTTTTGCATCAATCACAAATAAAGGTTTATTAAGAAGTTTAAAATCAGCAATAAAATTTAAAGTCTTATCACTTGTTACCCATTTAATAAATTTGCTAGCTTCTGTATAATTTACATTTTTACAATGCTTAGGATTTGTTGCTATAACAGAATAGAAATTTTTAAGACTATCATCGCCTTCATTTACAATGACTAAGTTTGGATTTCCTTTTTCATTGGCTTCATATTTGATATAGGTACCACGATCGGTTAAAATCACACCTTTTTTTTCTTCAGCGATTTTAATGCTTGCTAACATGCCTTGTCCGCTTTGTTGATACCAGCTTTGTTTTTCAGGAACACCGCCAAGATTTTTCCAAAGACTTTTTTCTTTATTATCAGTGCCTGATTTATCACCTCTTGAGATGAAAGTGAGTTTTTCATTTTTGATAAGTTCTAAGCTTTCTTTTAAATTTTTACCTTTAAATTTAGAAGCTAAAGATTTATCTGCGATGATGATAAAATCATTATACATCACAGGAGTTCTATCTACACCAAAACCTTTTTTCATAAATTCTTTTTCAGCCTTTGGAGAATGCACAAAAAGCACATCAGCATTGCAATCTTCACCCATTTTTAAAGCTGCACCTGTTCCTACCGCAACCCATTTTAAGGTATTGCCACTTTCTTTTTCATAAAGAGGCTTTAGGGCATCTAAAAGTCCTGTATTGTCAGTGCTTGTTGTGGTTGCCATTTTAAGTTCTGCTGCACTTGCACTTAAAGCTAAAGCAAGGGCTAAAGAAATGATTTTTTTCATTTTTTCTCCTTATAAATTTACATAAAAAAATATTTTAGCATAATTATGCTAAAATTACTTATTTTAAAAAGGATATTTTTGGATTATATTTTTGATGGTTTTAAACAAGCTTTATTTTTACTTTTCAATGCCGATGAAAGCGTAATTTCGGCTATAAAAACTACACTTTTAAGCTCAAGTATTTCTATAGTTTTGGCTTTGCTTATAGGTTTTCCTTTGGGATTTATCTTAGGCTTTTTTGATTTTAAATTCAAACGCTTTATAAAACTTATCATAGATACTAGCCTCTCTTTTCCAACAGTTGCAGTAGGGCTTATACTTTATGCATTGATTTCAAGTCGAGGACCTTTAGGGGAATTTGGACTACTTTTTACTATAAAGGCTTTAATTTTAGGGCAGTTTATTTTAGCGCTTCCTATAGTGATTGCGCTTTTTTCAAATTTGATAGAAAATATGAATAAAAAACATTTTTTACTTATAAAATCTTTTCATCTAAGTCCTTTAAAACTTGTTTTAACCATGATTTATGAATTACGCTTTGCTTTGATTAGCGTCGTTGCACTAGCTTATGGACGCATTGTAGCAGAAGTAGGAGTAGCGATGATAGTAGGTGGAAATATCAAATACGACACTAGAACCATAACCACAGCTATTTCACTTGAAACCAACAAAGGCGAATTTGCTAGCGGTATAGCTTTGGCTTTGGTTTTAATTCTCATTGCCTTTTGTTTAAATTTCATCACACACAAACTCAAAAGAACATAAAATGATAGAAATTTCTAATCTTTTTTTCAACTATCAAAACAAAGAAGTTTTAAAAATCAAAAATTTAAAACTTGATACGAGTAAAATTAACATCTTAATGGGAGCGAATGGAAGTGGAAAATCTACATTTTTAAGAATATTAAAATTTTTAGAAGGAGATTTTTCAAAAAATATTTCTTATTTTGGAAATTTTAAACTTAATAATAAACAAAAGCGTGAAATTTATTTGCTTTTTCCAGAGCCTATTTTGTTAAATCGTAGCGTAAGGGCAAATTTTTTATTTACCTTAAAAACTTATGGGATTAAAGAAGATATTGAAGAGCGCATAAAAGAAAGTTTGATGTGTTTAAATTTAAATGAAAGTCTTTTAAATAAATATCCTAATGAACTTTCATCAGGACAAAGTCAAAAAATAGCTTTTGCTATAGCTTTAAGCGTAAGAGCGAAGTATTATTTACTTGATGAACCGAGTGCTTTTTTGGATAAAAATACTACACTTTTATTTAAAAAAGCTATTCTTAAAATGCACGAAAATTTCAATACAGGTTTTTTAATCGCAAGTCATGATAAACATTTTTTAGATTCTTTGGCTCAAAAAAAACTTTATTTACACAGTGGAGAAATTTTAGAATTTGAAAATACTAATGTTTTTGAACTAGAAAATCAAGGTGTGAAATTTTGTAATTTTATAGATTTTAGTAATTGTAAAAAATATAAAGATTTTAAAAAACCTCCAAGTAAAATTGCTATTGATCCTTATAAAATTTCTTTTTTTAATTCTAAAAATATCCCAAAAAATAATTATGAGTTTATTTTAGAAAAATGTTATATTATAGCACTTAGAAGCAGGAAAAGTGATGTTTTTATAAGGGTAAGTTGTATGGATAAAATTTTAGAATTTGCCTTAGAAAAACAAGAATTTTTAAAATTCGATTTAAAATTATACGAAGAACTCAGTCTTTATTTTTATGAAGATGCAATATGTTTCTTAAATTAACATACATTATAAATTTTAAATAAAATATTACAAATATTCCCATTTTTTATAAAATTTATCTTAATTATTTTTTAAATTTGTATTTAATACAAATAAACTCTTATATAATGTTTAAAAATAACCATAAAGGAGTTTTTATGCTTAATCAAAATAATCAAGAGCTTTTTAAGCCAAGTAAAGAATTTTCTCGTAATGCTCGTATAAAAAATTTATGTGAATACTATGATTTATGCGATGAAGCCAAGGAAGATTTTGAAGGTTTTTGGAAAAGACAAGCACTTGAGAAGATCGAGTGGTTTTCGCCTTTTTCAAGAGTGTTAAATGAGGATAAAGCTCCATTTTATAAATGGTTTGAAGGTGGAACTTTAAATGTAAGTTATCAATGTCTTGATCGTCATATGAAAACAAGACGCAATAAAGCTGCTTTGATTTTTGAAGGTGAAATGGGGGATTATGAAGTTTATACTTATAGAAGATTATTGCATGAAACTTGCAAGGCGGCCAATTTGCTTAAAAAATTCGGAGTAAAAAAAGGCGATAGGGTTGTAATTTATATGCCTATGATTCCAGAAACAGCTATAGTAATGTTAGCTTGTGCAAGGATTGGGGCTATTCATAGTGTGGTATTTGGAGGGTTTTCTCCTGAAGCCTTAAGAGATAGAATTATAGATGCAGGAGCTAAACTTGTAGTAACGGCTGATGGTGCTTTTCGTCGTGGCAAACCTTATATGTTAAAACCTGCAGTAGATAAGGCTTTAAGTGAAGGGTGTGAAAGTGTAGAAAAAGTACTTATAGTTATACGCAATAATGAGCCTATAGAATATATTAAAGGAAGGGACTATGTTTATAACGAACTTGTGAAAAATGAGTCTTATAAGTGTGAACCCGAAATCATGGATAGCGAGGATTTGTTGTTTTTGCTTTACACTTCAGGATCAACGGGCAAGCCAAAAGGAGTTATGCATGCAAGTGCAGGATATATACTTTGGGCACAAATGACTATGGAATGGGTTTTTGATATTAAAGATTATGATAATTATTGGTGTAGTGCTGATGTGGGTTGGATTACAGGACATACTTATGTAGTTTATGGGCCTTTAGCATGTGGAGCAACGACTATAATGCATGAAGGAACTCCTACTTATCCAAATTCTGGGCGTTGGTGGAGAATGATAGAAGAGTATCAAATAAGCAAATTCTACACTTCGCCAACTGCCATAAGAATGCTTCATGCTGATGCACCTGATGAGCCAAGAAAATATGATTTAAGTACGCTTGAAGTGCTTGGAACGGTTGGAGAGCCTATCAATCCTAGTGCTTGGAAGTGGTTTTATGATGAAATAGGGGGAACTAAAAGTCCTATAGTCGATACTTGGTGGCAAACAGAAACAGGTGGGCATATGATCACGCCTTTACCAGGCGCTACTCCTTTAAAACCAGGTTGTGCTACCTTGCCTTTGCCAGGAATTTTTGCAGAAGTTATTGATGAAGAAGGCAATAAAAAAGATGAAGGTGAAGATGGATTGCTTTGTATAACCAAACCTTGGCCTTCGATGATTCGTGGAATTTGGGGTAATGATGAACGCTATATAGAAAGTTATTTTTCTCAAGCTAAAAAAGATGGAAAAGCTGTATATTTTAGTGGCGATGGTGCTTTTTATGATAAAAATGGTTATATAACTATCACAGGAAGAACAGATGATGTGGTTAATGTTGCAGGACATCGTATAGGAACGGCTGAAATTGAAAGCGCTATTGCTAAACATCCAAGTGTAGCAGAATCAGCTGTAGTGAGTATTTTGGATGCGATTAAGGGCGAGTCACTGTTTGCTTTTGTGGTTTTAAGTCCTGCATCCAGTTGTGATCTTGGCGGAGCTATAGAAACTTTAAAAGAACTTAATGACATTTTAAGAGTAGAAATAGGACCTATAGCTAAAATAGAAAAAATTCTTTATACTCCAGGTTTGCCAAAAACTAGAAGTGGTAAAATAATGAGAAGAATTTTAAGAACTATAGCAAGAGGTGAAGAAATCAAACAGGATATTTCAACGCTCGAAGATTCTGGAGTAGTAGAAACTATTGTTAAATTAGCTAAGGCAGAGTTTGAATAACAAGGCAAAAAGAACTTTGCCTTGTTGCATAAAAATTCATAAAAATAAGCTATAATGATAAAAAAATAAAAGGAAATTTTTATGCTTCAAACTTGTATTTTCCCTGCGGCAGGTTATGGGACGAGATTTTTACCTGCAACAAAAACTTTACCTAAAGAGATGTTACCTATCTTAACTAAGCCTTTGATCCATTATGGGGTTGATGAAGCTTTGGAAGCAGGAATGGAAAATATGGGCTTTGTCACAGGGCGTGGAAAAAGAGCTTTGGAGGATTATTTTGATATTTCTTATGAACTTGAGCATCAAATTTCAGGTACAAAAAAAGAATACTTACTTGATGAAATTCGCTCTTTGATCAATCGTTGCACCTTTACTTTTACAAGACAAAATCAAATGAAAGGATTAGGTGATGCGGTTTTAAAAGGTAAACCTTTGGTTGGTGATGAAGCTTTTGGCGTAATTTTGGCTGATGATTTGTGTGTCAACGAAGAAGGCTTAAATGTTATGGCTCAAATGGTAAAAATTTATGAAAAATATCGCTGCACCATCATAGCTGTGATGGAAGTACCAAAAGAACAAGTTTCAAACTATGGAGTAATTTTTGGAAATTTTGCAGAAGAAAATCTTATCATGGTTAATTCTATGATAGAAAAACCAAGTCCTGATGAAGCTCCAAGTAATCTTGCTATCATAGGAAGATATATTTTAACTCCTGATATTTTTGGAATTTTAGAAAATACTAAAGCGGGAAAAAATGGCGAAATTCAACTTACCGACGCGCTTTTAACTCAAGCAACCAATGGTATGGTTTTAGCTTATAAATTTCAAGGGAAACGCTTTGATTGTGGAAGTGTAGAAGGCTTTGTAGAGGCTACAAATTATTTTTACGAGAAAAGTAAATGTTAAACAATACACTTTTTTTTAAACAAAGTGAAATTCACACTATAAGCTCTTATGCAAATCGTATTAATGATGAGGTAAAAAGTGGAGATATAGGGTATTATCATCTTATTGACACGAGCTTAAGCCTGATTGATGAGAGTTTGGCTTTTATCAAAGACAAAGAACACATAAAAAATATTGTTTTAGTGGGAATGGGTGGTTCAAGTTGCGGTGTAAAAGCCTTGCGTGATATGCTTTTTAATGAAAAAAGTAATCAAAGAGAACTTTTTATACTCGATAACACAAGTTCACATTCTTTTAATAAGACTTTAGAAAAAATCAAGCTTGAAGAAAGTTTGTTTTTAATCATCAGTAAAACAGGTAGCACTATAGAAGTCGTATCGCTTTTTAAACTTCTTATTGAACATTTTAAACTTGATATGCAAGAATTAAAAAAATACTTTGTTTTTATTACCGATAAGGATTCAAAACTTCATCAAGAAGGTGAAAATTTAGGTATTAAATGCTTTTTTATCCCTGCAAATGTAGGAGGTCGTTTTAGCATACTTTCAGCCGTAGGTATAGTTCCGCTTTGTTTTTGTGGCTATAATGCCAAAGCTCTTTTGGAAGGAGCTAAAGCTTGTTTTGAAGATTTTTTTACTCACAAAAAAGATGAAATTTTACAAAAAGCCTACCATTATTGCACGCATAAAAATGCCAATATCAATGTACTTTTTTCATATAGTGATGCTTTTAAAGGCTTTAATGAATGGTATATTCAGCTTATTGCTGAAAGTTTAGGTAAAAAGCAAGGCTATAAACGCATAGGTTTGACTCCTATTGCACTTATTGGCGCAAGAGATCAGCATAGTTTTTTACAACTCATCATGGATGGACCTAAAAATAAAACTGTAACTTTTTTAAAAATCAAAGACGCTCAAAAAGCACCTATTATCCCTGATATTCATTTTAAATTTTTAGATTCTTTAAGCAATAAAGTCAATCTTCACGAACTTTTAAACGCTCAATGTGATGCAACTATGCACGCTTTAATCGCTGAAAATTTGAGTGTTGATGTGATAGAACTTGAAAAACTTGACGCTTGGCATGCGGGATATTTGATGTATTATTATGAACTTTTTACTTCAACTTGCGGTGTTATGCTAGGGATTAACACTTATGATCAACCTGGTGTGGAAGTTGGAAAGTTGATCTTAAAAAATATATTAAATTCTTAATCAAAATTCATTAAAAAAGAGTATAATGATTTTAAGTTAAAATTATAATAAAAATTTTTAATTAATAATAATTATTATTTAAGAATTTTATGTTATAATTTTAAAAATTAAAAAAAGGAGTCAATCATGTCAGTTACAAAACAATTATTACAAATGCAAGCAGATGCTCATCATCTATGGGTTAAATTTCATAATTATCACTGGAATGTAAAAGGTTTGCAATTTTTTTCTATACACGAGTACACAGAAAAAGCTTATGAAGAAATGGCAGAACTTTTTGATAGTTGTGCTGAAAGAGTTTTACAACTTGGCGAAAAAGCTATCACTTGCCAAAAAGTTTTAATGGAAAATGCAAAAAGTCCAAAAGTTGCAAAAGATTGCTTTACTCCGCTTGAAGTCATAGAACTGATCAAACAAGATTATGAATATCTTTTAGCAGAATTTAAAAAACTCAATGAAGAAGCAGAAAAAGAAAGCGATACTACAACAGCTGCTTTTGCGCAAGAAAATATCGCAAAATATGAAAAAAGTCTTTGGATGATAGGCGCTACTTTACAAGGTGCTTGCAAAATGTAATTTAAGGGGCTTTATGCCCCAATTATACAAACTAGGTTATAATATCCTTTTTTAAAGGATAAAATTTTGAAAGTACTTAATTTTTTTTATGAAAACCACCCTAAATTTGAAGTAAGTTATGAAAGAAAAAATCAAATTTCAAAACCAAATATTATCATAAAAGGCCCACGATTTTGTGGTAAAAAAACACTTATTTTTAATTTTTTATCTCAATTTAAAGCAAGTGAAATTTTGTTTTTAGATTTATATGATACACGCTTTGAAAAACAAAGTTTAGAAAGACTTGCTGATTTTCTGAATGAAAATTTACAAATTAAAATTCTTTGCCTTTATAATTTGGATTTTATCCCTAATTTAGAAAAAATTAAAATTCCCATCATCTTAAGTACAAATATAAAAGATTTAAATATAAATGGGTTTGAAGAGCTTGAACTCGATTATTTTGATTTTGAAGAATTTATTAGTGTAAGTAAGAAAAATTTACCTATAAATAATTTAGTAGGTCTTTTTTTACAAAGTGGACGCAGTAAATTTGGAGAAAAAAACATACTTCTAAGACAAAGCTTCACTCTTTTAGAATTAGAAATTTTAAAGTATTTAGCTTTAAATTTGGGTCAGCAAATCAGTATTTCTAAGATATTTATAGAACTCAAAAAAAGATTAAAAACTTCAAAAGATAGTGTTTATCAAGCTATAAAAAAATTAGAAAATACTTATGTGATCTATACTTTAAAACATGATGAAAAAAAACTTCAAAAGATTTATTTTAAAGATTTTGGCCTAAGAAATAATCTTTGTATTTCAAAGGATTTTTCACATTTATTTGAAAATTTAGTTTTAAGCGAGTTGTTTAAATTTAAAGAAGAATTTTTTTATAACAAATACTTTAACTTTTATAGCCAAATATCTAAAATTGCTTATATTTCAAGTCCAACTTTAGATATTGATTTGATCAAGCTACGTGCTAAGAAAATTTTACCAAAGGCTTTAGAACTTGGAATTTTTCATGTGATTTTTATCACTCTTTCAAGCGAGGATAATTTTTTTGAGCAAGGGGTTAAATTTGAAGTCATATCTTTTGATAAATTTTCACTTGGATTTTAGGTGTTGTTTGAGTTTGTATCGTATTTTTCAAGGTTGTATCGTTTGATGATTTTTGTAATAAGATTGATATAATATCCCTTGCGTTCAGAATAAGAATCTAAAGTTTTAATAGCCTCTAGCCCTGTTATCTCTTTGCCTTCGCTTTCAAATTTAGCTCTTGCATCGCGAAACTTTTCATAAGCAAAATGACGATTTAAATTTAAAACATAAGAGTCAACACTATCTTGCAGACTATCAAAAATTTTAATTTTGTGTTTTTTATCTGGATGTCTTAAATCAGGAATTAAACCTTTCTCACCCCAAGTCCATTCTCCAAAAAGATTGTTTGCTTCTCTTGCGAAGCGACTGGTACCTGTAGCACTTTCAACTAAAGCTTGGGCTATACCCATGGATTTTGGAATTTTTTGAATACGTTTTTTATATTCTGCAAAATCATAAAGATTTTCAATGCGATATTTGTTTTTTATCGTGATAAGTTTTTCAAGATTTATTTGGTTTGAAGTCCTAAAGCCTGTTTTGTAAGCATCTTTAAAAAAGGCTTCGATAAAGGCTCTTTCTTGTTCAATTTTTTTAAAGCTTTGATCAAACATTTCATTCATTTTTGTAAAAAAAATTTGCCTTTTTTGATCTATATCAAGTTTGTAATATTCCTCTCCAAATCCACTCTTTAGATCATCAGCGGCAAAAAGTGGGATTAGAAAAAGACTAAGAAAAATTATAATTGGCTTCAAAACAATACTTTACCTTTCCTTCAAAAAACAATTCTTCATTTTTATATGCAAACCCTACCTCTTCACCACTTTTAGGAGTTATTTTAACTTTATTTTGTACTTTTTTATTTAAAAATGCCAGATAAAAACAAGCCCCCATTCCTGTGCCACAAGCTAAGGTTTCATCTTCAACTCCGCGTTCATAGGTGCGAACTTTTAAATGATTTTCATCTAAAATTTTTACAAAATTAACATTGGCATTATATTTTTGTCTCATTTTTTGACAAAGCATTGTATCAAATTCATCTAAATTTTGACAAAAATGTACTAGATGTGGAACTCCAGTGTTGCAAAGTTGCCAAGTTTTTCCTAATTCTTCAAAAGTATTTTGCACGCTTTTTATTTTGCCTAAAGATACTTCAACTTTATCTTGATTTACCTTTGCTTTTATTACTCCTGCACCAGTTAAAAAACTCATGTTAGGATTTATTTTGTTAATATGATGTACAAAATGTGCCGCAGCCCTTGAGCCATTGCCACACATAGCAGCCCTTGAGCCATCGTTATTATAAAATTCCCATTCAAAGTCGTATTTTTCATGAGGTAATATCACGATAAAGCCATCCGCGCCTATACCCTCATAACGATTACAAAGTTCTTTAGCTAAAGCACTTCTATCTTCTTTTCTATCAGCATTTGTTATGACAAAATCATTCCCACTTGCACAATATTTATAAAATTTCACATTTTTCCTTTAGAAATTTCTTGTATTACTTTAACACATTCTTGCCTAAAATCGGCATAAGAATTAGTATTTTTAATGATAAAATCTGCTTTTTTAAGTTTTTCTTCAATATCTATTTGAGAATCAAGTCTTGCTTTTGCAGCTTCTAAGCTAAGCTTATCTCTTTGCATGATTCTTTTAAGGCTTAATTCTTTAGGTGTGTAAATTACAATGACTTTGCCTAAATTTTCATAAGCACCGCTTTCAAAAAAAAGAGGAATTTCTACAAAAAAAGCTTTATTTTCCTTATCTAGAATTTGCATTTGTTCTAAAATTTTAGCTCGAATTTTAGGATGAGTGAAATTTTCTAAGATTTTTTTAGCTTCTTTGTTGTTAAAAACAATTTCTCCAAGGATTTTTCTATCGATTTTCTTTTCTTTTGTGAGTAAATTTTTTAAACTAAAGGGAGAAAAAATCTTTTCAAGCTCTAAAGCATTTTCATCTAAAATTTCATGAGCGATTTTATCTGCACTAATGCTTTTAAAGCCTAAAGAATTCGCTATTTCTATAAAGGTGCTTTTACCACAAGCAATTGAAGCGGTTACAAAAAAAGCATTTTTCATCTTATGCCTTATTAAAACTTTTTTCGTTAAAATACCTTTTTAGTTCTTAAAGGAAAATAAATGAAAATTTCATATGAAGATGCAGGCGTAAGTATAGATAATGGAAATGCCTTTGTAGAGGCTATAAAACCTTTGGTTAAAGAAACTTTTAATGATAATGTTGTAGGCGGAATTGGTTCTTTTGCTGGTGCTTTTAGAATGCCAAGTGGTTTTAAAAAGCCTGTGATTTTAGGTGCAACAGATGGGGTTGGTACCAAGCTTCGCTTGGCAATTGATGCTAAAAAATATGATACTATAGGGCAAGATTTAGTAGCAATGTGTGTGAATGATTTGATTTGTAATTTTGCTACACCTTTGTTTTTCCTAGATTATTATGCTACAGCCAAGCTCGAAGTAGAAGTAGCAAAGGCTGTTGTATCAGGCATTGCCAAGGGATGTAAGATGGCAAATTGTGCATTAATCGGCGGAGAAACTGCTGAAATGCCTGGAATGTATGCAAAAGATGATTTTGATCTTGCGGGTTTTGCAGTGGGTATGGCTGAAGAAGATGAGATTGATAGAAGTAAATTTGTTAAAAATGGTGATATTTTGTTGGCACTTCCTAGTTCAGGACTTCATTCAAATGGCTATTCTTTAGCCAGAAAAGTACTTTTTGAAAGTTTAAAATTAAAATTTGATGACAAGATAGAGGGTAAAAATTTAATCGATATTTTATTAGAACCTACAAGGATTTATGTGCGTGATTTTCTTACACTAAAGCCTTATATCAGTGCTCTAGCTCATATTACAGGGGGTGGTTTAGTAGAAAATTTACCACGCGTTTTACCTAGTGGTATGGGTGCAACTATACGCAAACATCATCTTAAAACTCCTGAAATTTTTTATACTATAGGACAGGCTGTAGAAGAAAGTGAAATGTATAGAAGCTTTAACATGGGAGTGGGTTTAGTAATGGTTGTAGATCCTTCTAATGTAAGTAAGGTTTTAGAAAATTCAGATGCCTTTATTATCGGCGAAATTTGCATTAATGAAGGTATTGTTTTAGAGTGAAAAGAATTTATTTTTTAAGATATTTTAAGAGTAAATTAAAAAAATAATAAGGAAAAGTGATGAAAAATATTGTCTTTCATTCGGATGGTTTTGGAGATTTATTAGTTTGTTTTAAAGCTTTGTATGCTATAAAGCAACTCTATCCAGAGTATAAATTATTTTTATTAACAAATGGATTAATGGAAAGTGATTTTTTAGAAAAAATTCCATTTATTGATGAAGTTTTGATTTATAAGGATGATTTTTTAGAAAAAATTCAAAGCAAAAATCCAGTAATTTTTATTACCACACGAAGACAAGGTTTATATTTTAAAAAATTAAAATTTTTAAATGTTCAAAAATGTATAGTATTCCCTCATCTTATTAGTATAATTTCTAAAAATTTAACCACACCTTTACCATTTTTTAGAGCTAAAAAACATATGAGTGAAATTGTTTTAAAATTGGTTAGGATGATTAATACTAGGCATTTTGATAAAAATTTTAATCAAATTGATTTTTCTAAAATTAAAAATTTATTACCTTATGATGCAAGATTAAGTGATAATTTTTTTAAACAAATTGATACAAAATATGAAAAAATTATAGGTATTAATGCTTTTTCAAATAATAGCGAATATAGAGGATTTAATTTTTTTATAAAAGATTGGATAGGGCTTGCAAGGCAACTTTCTTTAAAATATCCTAAATTTTTATTTATACTTTTAAATTTTAGTACGAATTCTATTCAGTATAATATTGATCAGAATGCAAATTTGAAAGTTTTCTGTAATAATAAAAATATTGCTTCTTTGGTAAGTATTTCTCAAAAGCTAGATTTTTTAATTACTGTTGATACTGGAAATTTACATCTTTGTGATATTTTACAAATTCCTACTTTGGCTTTTACAAGTAGTCTTGCAGCTTATAGATTTGGAGGTGGAAGTTATGGAGGTAGATTTGATAAATTGATAGTAAAACCAGCTTGGCAAAAAGAATATAGAAAAATTTATGAAATTTTTACTAAAAAAGCAGAAAATAATTTAGAAAATTTATAGTTTTTATAAAATAATAAATATTTATTATTTATTATTTAAAGATACTGCTATTTTTGTAGTGTTTTGTTCTTTTGGCAAAGGATTGGTTTGTGCTAGATAAAAGGCTACGAGTACATTTACAAGCATAGCGATAAGCAAAAGAGGAGTGGTTCGTTTTATAATATCCATTGGAGCTACTTTTGCAAATCCAGCTAAAGCTATGATTCCGCCTGCTATTGGTGAAGCTGCACGACCTAAACAAGATGCAATTTCTATAGGTAAAACTAGAGTAATAGGTGCAACGCCTAATTTTGTAGCTATATCAGGAGCTAGTTTTCCAAAAGCATTAAAAGCAGCAATTCCACTTCCCATAATCACTGTGGCAAAATAAACTAAAAAGCTTAAAATAGCTATACTTAAAAGAATTCCAAACCATGCAAAATTTCCTGTTCCAAGATTTGAAACCGCGTTAGCAAGGATATTAACTCCACCAAGTGCTTTAATGCCTTCAGCAAATACTCCAGCAGCGATGATTATGCTTACGACTGAGATAAAAATTTCAGCCATAGCTTTTAAAATCACCATCATATCTTCGCCTAATTTTCTAGCATTTCTGTGTCTTGCAAATTCAACAAGAAAAACTAAAGAAATGCTTACAAAATTTGCTGTTACAACATCGAGCTTGATAGTAAAAAAATACGCTGTAAATAAAAATACAACAGGTAACCAAGGAAAGAGTATGTAAAAAGTAGGGCATCTAGGATCAATGATTTGCGGAATTTCAACTTCATCATTTAAAACACCTTTTTCTTTATCTCTTTTATCAATCCAAGCAAAATAAAAAGGAATCAAGATGGCAATAACTACAACATAGGCAATCACACTATAAATTTGGTAATTTAAAAAAAGCCCTACGACATTATCACTTTGTCCTACCATATCTGCCATATTGATTGAATTTCCATCTTTTGGACCATAATCAAGCGCAATTAAAGAAAGCACACATACAGCTGTAATAGGACGGATTTTAAGTGAGATTAAAACAGGATAAATACATGCTAACAAAAGCAAAAGCAATCCAGCATAGCTAGAAATGACGATTTTTAAAGCCATTCCAACAACAAAAGTTCCACTTAAAATCAAGTATTTATTTTTGATTTTTCCTAAGGGTTTATTTGCCAAAAAAGCAAGTTTTGCCGAAGCATTGATATGTTTCATATAAGCAGCAAAACCTGCCACACTCATGATAATAAGTCCTACTCCAGAAAGCTGACTTTTAAAAGTCGCTGTGATAAAAGCATAACTATCAAGTAAAACATTCAAAAAGCTTGCATGTTCTCTGCTCGGGGCTTTTGGTATAGGTGTTCCTGTGATGTAAAAAGCAAAAATAAGCAAGATAATACCTGAAAGAAAAAATACAAAAATAGGATTGTATTTTTTAAGTATATAATAAGCAACGACAATTACCGCTAAAAGTGTAGAACATATCATAAAAATTGGCATGATTTCTCCTAAAGTTATTATTAGCTTTTATTTTATTTTAGCTAAAATTTAACTAATAAATATTTTTCATTTAAAATTTTACTTATTTTTTGCATTATAAAATTAATAATATGTATAGTTTGGTTACTGAAAAGTTTATGTTTGTATAAAAAATGATTTTTATATTATAATTATAAACAAATTATAAATATCAAAAAGGATCTAGTGTGGCAAGAATTTTGGCATTTGATATAGGAATAAGCTCTATTGGCTGGGCATTTAGCGAAAATGATGAGTTAAAAGATTGCGGAGTTAGGATTTTTACAAAGGCTGAAAATCCTAAAACAGGAGAATCCCTAGCCTTACCAAGACGCCTTGCAAGAAGTGCCAGAAAACGCCTTGCTAGACGCAAAGCAAGGCTAAATCACTTAAAACATTTAATCGCAAATGAGTTTAAGTTAAATTACGAAGATTATCAAAGCTTTGATGAAAGTTTAGCTAAGGCTTATAAAGGCTCTTTAATTAGCCCTTATGAGTTAAGATTTAGAGCTTTAAACGAGCTTTTAAGTAAGCAAGATTTTGCAAGAGTGATTTTACATATTGCAAAAAGGCGTGGCTATGATGATATTAAAAATAATGGTGATGAAGAAAAGAGCGAGATTTTAAAAGCTATCAAGCAAAATGAAGAAAAACTAGTAAATTATCAAAGTGTGGGAGAGTATCTTTATAAAGAGTATTTTCAAAAATTCAAAGAAAATTCCAAAGAATTTATAAATGTTAGAAATAAAAAAGAAAGTTATGAACGCTGCATAACGCAAAGTTTTTTAAAAGATGAATTAAAGCTTATTTTTCAAAAACAAAGAGAATTTGGCTTTTCTTTTTCAAAGAAATTTGAAGAAGAAGTGCTTAGTGTAGCATTTTATAAAAGGGCTTTAAAAGATTTTTCTCATTTAGTGGGAAATTGTAGTTTTTTTACTGATGAAAAAAGAGCGCCAAAAAATTCGCCTTTAGCTTTTATGTTTGTAGCACTCACAAGAATTATCAATATTTTAAACAATCTTAAAAATACTGAAGGAATTTTATATACAAAAGATGATTTAAACGCCCTTTTAAATGAAGTTTTAAAAAACGGCACTCTAACTTATAAACAAACAAAAAAGCTTTTGGGCTTAAGCGATGATTATGAATTTAAAGGAGAAAAAGGAACTTATTTTATTGAGTTTAAAAAATACAAAGAATTTATAAAAGCCCTAGGTGAGCATAATTTAAGCCAAGATGATTTAAATGAAATAGCAAAAGATATCACTCTTATAAAAGATGAGATTAAACTTAAAAAGGCTTTAGCAAAATACGATTTAAATCAAAATCAAATTGATAGCTTAAGCAAATTGGAATTTAAAGACCATTTAAATATAAGTTTTAAAGCCTTAAAACTTATCACTCCTTTAATGCTTGAAGGTAAAAAATACGATGAAGCTTGCAATGAGCTTAATTTAAAAGTAGCAATCAATGAAGATAAAAAAGACTTTTTACCCGCATTTAATGAAACTTATTACAAAGATGAAGTAACTAATCCTGTGGTTTTAAGGGCGATTAAAGAATATAGAAAAATCTTAAATGCCTTACTTAAAAAATACGGTAAAGTGCATAAAATAAACATTGAATTAGCAAGAGAAGTAGGTAAAAATCACAGCCAAAGAGCTAAAATAGAAAAAGAGCAAAACGAAAACTACAAGGCCAAAAAAGACGCCGAAATTGAATGTGAAAAACTAGGCTTAAAAATAAATAGCAAAAATATTTTAAAATTAAGATTATTTAAAGAACAAAAAGAATTTTGTGCTTATAGTGGAGAAAAGATTAAACTTAGTGATTTGCAAGATGAAAAAATGCTTGAAATTGACCATATTTACCCTTATTCTAGAAGTTTTGATGATTCTTATATGAATAAAGTTTTAGTTTTTACCAAGCAAAATCAAGAAAAGCTTAATAAAACCCCCTTTGAAGCCTTTGGCAATGATAGTACAAAATGGCAGAAAATTGAAGTTTTGGCAAAAAATTTACCTGAAAAAAGCAAAAAAGAATTTTAGATAAAAATTACAAAGACAAAGAGCAAAAAGACTTTAAAGATAGAAATCTAAACGATACTCGCTACATCGCAAGGCTTGTTTTAAACTACACTAAAGATTATTTAGATTTTTTACCTTTAAGCGATGATGAAAATACAAAATTAAACGATACGCAAAAAGGCTCAAAAGTGCATGTAGAAGCAAAAAGCGGTATGCTAACATCGGCTTTAAGGCACACTTGGGGCTTTAGCGCTAAGGATAGAAACAACCATCTTCATCACGCCATCGATGCAGCAATTATTGCTTATGCAAACAATTCTATCGTAAAGGCTTTTTCAGATTTTAAAAAAGAGCAAGAAAGCAACAGTGTAGAACTTTATGCAAAAAAAATTAGTGAATTAGATTATAAAAACAAAAGGAAGTTTTTTGAGCCTTTTAGTGGTTTTAGGCAAAAGGTTTTAGATAAAATTGATGAAATTTTTGTCTCAAAACCTGAGAGAAAAAAGCCAAGTGGAGCTTTACATGAAGAAACATTTAGAAAAGAAGAAGAATTCTATCAATCATACGGCGGAAAAGAAGGAGTTTTAAAAGCCCTAGAGCTTGGTAAAATCCGCAAAGTAAATGGTAAAATTGTTAAAAATGGCGATATGTTTAGAGTGGATATTTTTAAACACAAAAAGACAAATAAATTTTATGCTGTGCCAATTTATACTATGGATTTTGCTTTAAAAGTATTACCAAATAAAGCTGTAGCGCGAAGTAAAAAAGGTGAGATAAAAGACTGGATTTTAATGGATGAAAATTATGAGTTTTGCTTTTCTTTATACAAAGATAGTTTGATTTTAATTCAAACTAAAGATATGCAAGAGCCAGAACTTGTTTATTTTAATGCTTTTACAAGCTCTACTGTTAGTTTGATTGTTTCAAAACACGATAATAAATTTGAAACGCTAAGCAAAAATCAAAAAATATTGTTTAAAAATGCAAATGAAAAAGAAGTAATCGCAAAAAGCATAGGAATTCAAAATCTAAAAGTATTTGAAAAATACATAGTTTCAGCACTTGGAGAAGTGACAAAGGCTGAGTTTAGACAAAGAGAAGATTTTAAAAAATGAGTTACGATGAAGCTTTTAAAACACTGCTTATTAGCTCTAATGCCAAGCTAAATTTAGAGCTAAATCATCTTGTGATTAAGCAAGATGAAAATATAGCCAAATTGTTTTTAAAGGATATAAACATCATCGTTTTAGAAAGCTTACAAGTAAGCCTTAGTTCCGCACTTTTTAACGCTTTTGCAAGGCATAAAATTATCTTATTAACCTGCGATGAAACTCATAGTATAAATGGTGTTTTTACTCCTTTTTTAGGGCATTTTCAAAGTGCAAAAATCGCAAAAGAGCAAATGAATGTAAGTGCTCAAAAAAAGGCTATTTTATGGCAAAAAATCATTAAAAACAAAATCCTAAATCAAGCCTTTGTTTTGAAAAAACACAATAAAATAGGGCAAAGCAATGAGCTTATAAATTTGGCTAAAAAAGTAAGCTTAAATGATAGTAAAAATATCGAAGCTGTTGCAGCGGCGCTTTATTTTAAAACTTTGTTTGGCGTTTCTTTTTCAAGAGATGAGCTTTGCTTTGAAAATTCTGCTTTAAATTATGGCTATGCAATCATTAGGGCTTGTATTATTAGAGCAGTTTGTATAAGTGGGCTTTTGCCTTGGCTTGGCATAAAGCACGATAATATTTATAATTCTTTTGCACTTTGTGATGATTTGATAGAAGTGTTTAGGGCTAGTGTTGATGATTGTGTTTTAAAGCTTAAGGGTGAAAGTGAGTTTTTAAGCAAAGATGACAAAAGAGCGTTGATTGGCAATTTACAAAGCAAAATCAATTTTGATGGGCAAAATTATCCTTTAAACAGAGCGATAAATCATTATGTGGCGAATTTTAAAAATGCTTTATTGTATGAAGATGAGCTAAAGATAGTGAAATTTGATGATTGAAGATAAATTTATGCGCGTGCTTTTGATGTTTGATGTACCTACTAAAAGTAAAAAAGAGCAAAAACTAGCAAGTAAATTTAGAAACAATCTTATAAAATTAGGTTATTTTATGCTGCAATTTAGCGTTTATATGCGTATTTGCAAGGGTTTAAGTTCTGCAAAAAGTTCTATTGAAAATGTAAAAAAGATTTTGCCACCTTATGGAAATGTAAGGGCTTTAATCATCACTGAAAAGCAATTTGATAAAATGGAGCTTTTGCTTGGTGGCATAGTTTTTAATGAAAAAGTTAATAACGAAACTAATTTAACGCTTTTTGATATAGATAGTCATGGAGAATTTAAATACAAAAATTCAAATAATGAAGAAATACAACTAAACAAAAAACAAGAAAAATATCATCAGCAAAATTTATTTGAATTTTAAAAGCGGTTTTAGGGGATTGTAACCCCGCAGAGTCCCGCAAACTCTTTATTTTAGTCCCTTTTTAAATTTCTTATTGAGATTATAGCATAATTTTTGCTATTTTTCATGAAAAAACCCCGAAATTTTCATTATCTGGTAAATATCTATTTTACCATAAAGAAATTTAAAAAGGGACTAAAACTCCAAAGCGTTTTAAAGCATTTCCTAAAGCATTTTACCATAAAGAAATTTAAAAAGGGACTAAAACAAGCCAACTTGATGGGTTACTAATAAATCAATTTTACCATAAAGAAATTTAAAAAGGGACTAAAAACCCTAGTGGATTGAAACTCTGCTAGGGCTAATTACTTCACTAAAAGGAGGTGCAAATTTGAAACTTATTGAAATTTAGGGTTGATTAAAATCGAAATAAAATTATTTAAATAATTTTAAGGCATAAAGATAATATCTACTAAACTTTCATTTTCTAAAATTTCACATTCTTTTGGTACTACCATAAGGGCAGCTTTATTGTTAAGATTGTTTATAATCGCACTAGAGCCTTCTTTCTTACCTTCAAGATTGGCTAAAATGCGTCCATTTTTAAATTCCACATTACAAGCGACAAATTCCAAATAAGGTGTTTTTTTCTTGTAGCTTCCTTGTAAAAAGGCTTTGCAAATATAGTCTTTAGGCTGAAGTAACCAAGAGTTTAAAATCTCTCTTGCGTAAAGATTAAACATTACCATAGCCGAGTAAGGAAAACCTGGTAAGGCGATGATGAATTTTTCATTAGCCTTGGCTATTTTGATATGTCTACCTGGTTTTATGTCGGCTTTATCGATGATGATTTCGTATTCTTTTACAGCTTTTTTTAAAAAGTCAAAATCTCCCATAGAAACTCCGCCTGTTGTAATCAAAATATCACAACTTTGCAAAGCACTTTCAAGGGTAGAAAAAGTGGCTTTTTCATCATCTTTTAAAAGTGGAAAAACCCTTGTATCGCAATTTAAATTTTTAGCTAAATTAGCTATGGCGATATGATTTGAAGAGCGGATTTGAGCAGGATTTTCCAAGGCTTCTCCTAGATCTTTGATCTCACTTCCACTACTTAAAACCCCTACAATAGGCTTTATAAACACACTAATGTGAAAAAATCCAAGTTCAGCCAAAAGAGCTATTTCGCTATAATTTAACTTTGTGCCTTTTTTGAGTAAAATTTCATCTTTTTTATAGTTTTCTCCTACTGCACGCACGGCAAAAGCTTGGGGAACTTTTTTTTCTATAAAAAGAGTATCATTTTCTACGCGTACATTTTCAACAGGGACTAAAGTATCACTTCCTTCACTCATAAGTGAACCTGTAAAGGTTTTTACACAAGTACCATTTTGCACGCTAAATTGTGGCATAGTGCCTGCAGGTGTGAGGCCTAAAATTTTTAAAGGCTTATCTTGATCTTCAAATTTGATCGCATAACCATCCATAGCCGAAGTTGGAAATTCAGGCTGATTTTTAGGGGCTTTTATGTCTTGAGCTAAAATGCGTCCTAAACACTCTGTAAGAGCTATTTTTTCAATCTTTTCATAAGTTTTGATATGAGAGTGTAAAATTTTTAAACTTTCTTCATAAGACATTAACATTTTTTATCCTTTTAAAAGTCCTGCACCGCAAAGTTTGGTTGATCTTTCTTTGGCATAAATTCTTTCTTTGTTTATCACATCATACTTCCAAATAGGTGCACTTGCTTTAAAATCTTCAACAAATTCATTAAGAAGTTTAAGTCCTAATTTTCTTTGTTTGCTTAAAATTCCTGCAAAATAAGAGCTTTCATGAACCGCCACATCGCCTATAGAGTGAGCAAAAAGCAAGCTAATATCATCAAAATCTACTCTTTTTTGCCACTCATCAAACCATTTTTTTAAAAGCGGTTCATAAATATCAAAACTAAGTGCCTCAATGCCTCCTTCTTCACGCACAATACCACAAAAAGTCAGCAAAGCACCGCAGTTTTTATCCTTGGCAAATTCATACCATTGGCTATAAATTTTAGGAATATCTAAAGAACCTTGATAGAGTGTAAAATGTTTCATTTAACCCCCACAAACTGGCGGTAAAAGTGCTATTTTATCACCATCTTTTAACTTAGTGTTTTCATCAAAAATGATTTCATCGTTTAAAGATACGGCACAAAGTTCTAGCCATTCTTTTAAACTCTCATCTTTTTGCAAAATTTCTTTTAATTCTTTTAAATTTTTTACCTCAAGCTCTAAATTTTCTTTATTTATGGGGCCTAAAAATTCCACTTTTATCATTTTATTCCTTTACTTCTAAATTTCCCATCATTCCTAAATCTTCATGTTCTAAAATATGACAATGATACATTCTAAGTCCTTTAAAATCTTGTTTCATTCTAAGTCTTAACTCTTCATTAGGACGCACATTTATAGTATCTCTTAAGGCTCTAAATTCGGCTTTTTGAACTTTGCCATTGAGTTTTGATGAGATGAGTTCAAATTGCGTGCCGTGTATGTGGAAAGGATGATCCATGTGAGATTTGTTTATCACTATCCAGTCTTCAACTACTCCAAGTTTGGAGCTTAAATCAATGCGTTTTAAATCATAGCTTTTGCCATTGATTAAAAACATAGACGCAAGAGCGATTTTTAATTCGCTTTCACTTTTTCCCATCATACCATGCATTTGCATATGATCTTCACTCATGATTATTTCTTTAAATTCCTTAGGTTCTTCTGAAGGTTTGAAAATTTTTAAATTTTTTGGAAGTTCTACATTTTCTTTTTTTAGACTAATATTAGCTAAAAATAGGGTATTAGGTTCTTCTTTTACCATCATTTTATCCCTATCATAATAAGCACTTTCTAGCTTAAAATTCCCATCTTTTGGAGCGTCGATTAAAACTTCTACGCGAGAAGCAGGACTTAAGAAAAGTTCTTCTTTATAAATAGCTTTTTCTATAAGTCCACCATCAGTACCAACAAGTATAAACTTAGCTCCTTGTATGCGTAAATTTAAATATCTTGCTGCAGTAGCATTATAAATGCGTATGCGTTCGTTTGTGGCGAGTTTGATTTTAGGTTTAAATTGTCCATTAATGAGTACAAATTCTCCTTCTCTACCATTTAGCCAATCATTTAGGTTGTTGTTCGGAATTTGAGCGTTTTCATCAAGACGCAAATCGCTAATCATCAAATCTTTTTCTTTTAAATGACTTAAAGCATCTTTTTTTGCTTTGATCACAAAAGCCCCTGCTAAGCCCATAAAAACTTGTTTAGAAGTGGTATAATGAGGGTGTGGATGATACCAGTAAGTTCCTGCGCTATCTTGAGGAATTTCAAAACGATATATTCTTTCTTTTCCTGCTAAGATAGGATCATGTGGGCTTCCATCTTGATCAGGTGGCACAGGAACGCCATGCCAATGTATAGTTGTAGCTTCCTTGAGTTTGTTTTTGACTAAAATTTCAAGTTTATCTCCTTCAAAAACTTCTATTTTTGGAGCAGGTACTAGACCATTGTAAGTATAAAATAAGGTTTTTTTACCTTTGATAAGCTCTATATGATTTTCTTTGATTTCTAGGGTAGCACGAAAAATATTTTTTTCTTTACTTTCATTTTTGAGCAAAGGCAAGGCTTTTAAAATTTCTCCTTGGGGGAATTGTTTTGGATCTAAAAGTTTTAAATTTTTTGGAGCAAAGTTGATAAAAGAAGTATCTAAGTCATGATTTATAGAATGATTTTTATGCATAGAGTGCATATCGTGCATAGGATTTGCATAGGCTACACCCATACTTGCTAGAGTAAGTGCATTAAATTTTAAAAAATTTCTTCTATTCATTAGTTTTTCCTTTTGCTTGATTTTTTGTATTATAGTCATTATTTTTTTAGTTTTAGTAAATATTTATTTTGAAAATTTGATTTAATTTTGTTATGATTTTAGCAATTTAATCAAGGAAAAATAATGTTTTATGAAAAAATTCAAACTCCAGCTTATATTTTAGAAGAAGATAAATTAAGAAAAAACTGTGAGCTTTTAGCAAGTGTTGGTGAAAAAAGTGGTGCTAAAGTGCTTTTAGCTTTAAAAGGTTTTGCTTTTTCAGGAGCGATGAAAATTGTTGGAGAATACCTAAAAGGTTGTACTTGTAGCGGACTTTGGGAAGCAAAATTTGCTAAAGAATACATGGATAAAGAAATTCATACTTATTCACCTGCTTTTAAAGAAGATGAAATAGGTGAAATAGCCAGTTTATCTCATCATATAGTGTTTAATTCTTTAGCTCAATTTCATAAATTTCAAAGCAAAACACAAAAAAATTCCTTAGGTCTTCGTTGCAATGTTGAATTTTCTCTAGCCCCAAAAGAACTTTACAATCCTTGTGGAAGATACTCAAGACTTGGAATTCGTGCTAAAGATTTTGAAAATGTGGATTTAAATGCTATAGAAGGACTTCATTTTCACGCACTTTGTGAAGAAAGTGCTGACGCTTTAGAAGCTGTTTTAAAGGTCTTTAAAGAGAAATTTGGTAAATGGATAGGGCAAATGAAATGGGTGAATTTTGGAGGAGGACATCACATCACCAAAAAAGGCTATGATGTTGAAAAACTTATTGCTTTGTGTAAAAATTTCAGCGATAAATATGGTGTACAAGTTTATCTTGAACCAGGTGAAGCGGTAGGTTGGCAAACAGGAAATTTGGTTGCTAGTGTAGTAGATATCATAGAAAATGAAAAACAAATTGCCATTTTAGATACTTCAAGCGAAGCACATATGCCAGATACTATCATCATGCCTTATACAAGTGAAGTTTTAAATGCTAGAATTTTAGCCACAAGAGAAAATGAAAAAATTTCAGACTTAAAAGAAAACGAATTTGCCTATTTACTTACTGGAAATACTTGTTTAGCGGGTGATGTAATGGGAGAGTACGCTTTTGATAAAAAGCTTAAAATCGGCGATAAAATTGTTTTTTTAGATCAAATTCATTACACCATTGTGAAAAACACAACTTTTAATGGTATAAGACTTCCAAATCTCATGCTTTTAGACCATAAAAATGAACTTCAAATGATAAGAGAATTTTCTTATAAGGATTATTCTTTAAGAAATTAGTATTATTTATAATTTGCATAAAATATTAATTTTACTCGGAAGAGAATCAAAGATATAAATTTTATGCAAAGTATTTTATTTTTTCAAATATAAAATCAACTCAAATATCTAATTTTCAATACTTTGATATGATTTTTTAAGATTTTAAATCCTTGTGGAATTTTATTGAAATTCAGTGATTTTTAAATCAAATAGTATTAAGATAAATCGATTTAAAAATCGGCTTTAAAATGAATATTAGGTATATTTTGCATAATATTCATTCAAGCAAAATTTAAAGCTATTTTTGAAAATTTTGAATGCATGGAGGCTTTAATGGATTTGGAAAAATTAAGATTAGCTAGAAGTCTTTATTATCAATGTCTAGGAGAGCTTTTTGTTTTTTCATTTTCTGAAGAAAGATTGTCAAAATTACAAGAGTATTTAAAGACAATGCAAGAATGTTTATTTGATGAAAATTTAAAATCAAATTTTGATATCTTGCTTAAGCATTTAGATGATGAAAATTCTATACAAGCATTTTTTAAAGAATACGATTTGCTTTTTTTAAGTCTTAAAAACAGCATTCCAACGACTTTTTCTTACATAGAAGAAGGTTTTGAAAATTCAAATCCTTTACTTTGCGTGCGTCAAATTTTAGTCAAAAGTAAAATAAGACGCAATGAAAAATTTTTTAAAGAAAGTGAAGATAGTGTTGGATTTTGTTTATTGTTGATGAGTGAATTTTTAAGGCAAAATGAAGATGATTTAGCTAAAGAGCTTTTTGAAAAAGTGATCAATAAAAGCATTGATGAATTTTTAGGCGATGTTTTCATGAATAAAAATGCGAATTTATATAAGGAAATTGCAAGTATTGCGATGGCTTTTATGGAATTTGAAAGACTTTGCTTTGAAGTGGAAAAACCTGCAAAAATAAATTCTAAAAAAGTGCAAAATGATCTATCGCGTTCGGAATTTTTAAGAAGAGAAGCAAATAAACAAAGGAGGACTCGTGAAAAATCGCAGGGAATTTCTTAAAAAATCCGCTTTTGCCTTAGGGGCTGCTGGAGTGCTTGGTAGCACAACTTTAGCTCTAGCTAAAGATGAAGAAAGAAAAGATTTGGTTAAAGGTAAAAGCAAGAAAAAAGAAGTGCTTTTTCAAAGAAGTGCTAATTGGGAAAATTATTATATAAAGGCTGAGTAATGTCAAGTGTAGGTGAAAATATCAAGCTTACGCGTCGTTCTTTTCTTAAAATGGCAGCACTTTCAAGTCTAGCAACACCGTTGCTTGCTAGAAGTGAAACTTTAAGAGAAGCGAGTGCTGATGAGCTTAAAGAAGCTTATGAAGGTAGTAAAAAAGTAAAAACAGTTTGTACAGCCTGTTCTGTAGGCTGTGGGATTATTGCAGAAGTGCAAAATGGTGTTTGGGTGCGTCAAGAAATCGCTCAAGATCATCCTGTGAGTTCAGGTGGACATTGCTGCAAGGGATCTGATATGATCGATATGGTGCGTTCACATGTGCGTTTAAAATATCCTATGAAAAAAGAAAATGGAGAATGGAAACGCATAAGTTATGAGCAAGCTTTAAGTGAGATCGGAGAAAAACTAGCTGCTTATCGTAAAGAAAATCCTGAAAGTGTTATGTTTTTAGGTTCTGCAAAAATGAGCAATGAACAAGCTTATTATGTACGTAAATTTGCAGCGTTTTTTGGAACAAACAATGTAGATCATCAAGCTAGAATTTGACACAGCGCAACAGTCGCCGGTGTGGCGAATACATTTGGTTATGGCGCTATGACAAACCATCTTGGAGACATTCAAAGAAGTAAATGTATCATTATCATTGGGGCAAATCCAGCGGTAAATCATCCTGTGGGTTTTAGACATTTCTTAAAAGCAAAAGAAAAAGGTGCAAAGCTTATCGTTGTAGATCCTAGATTTACAAAAAGTGCAGCAAAAGCGGATATTTATGCAAGAATTCGTCCAGGAACTGACATTGCTTTCATGTATGGAATGCTAAAAATCATCTTTGATGAAGGTTTAGAAGATACAAAATATCTTGATGAAAGAGTTTTTGGAATCGATAAAATTCGTGAAGAAGCGGCAAAATGGACAGCTGAAGAGGTGGAAAATGTTACAGGAATTTCTAAAGAACTTTTGGTGCAAATCACTCACGAAGTAGCTAAAAACAAACCAACTACGCTTATTTGGGCTATGGGTTTAACTCAACACACTGTAGGAACTTCAAATACACGTTTAGCACCTATTGTGCAAATGGTACTTGGAAATATAGGTAAATTTGGTGGTGGAGTTAATATCTTACGCGGACATGATAATGTTCAAGGTGCTTCAGATATGGCTTGTTTGAGCGAAAATTTACCAGGTTATTATCCTTTAAATGAAGCGACTTGGAGATACTATGCCAAAATTTGGGGTGTGGATTATGAGTGGCTTTTAGGAAATTTTGTAAGCAAAGATTGGATGCATAAAACCGGACTTTCACTTGCTAGATGGTGGGCAGCGGCTTTAAATGGAAAAGATGGAAATGATGCTATCGATAACGCAGGAACGCCTTTAAAAGCTTTAGTAGTTATGGGAAATGGTATCACTTCGACTGCACAACAAGTAAAAGTTAAAGAAGGTTTGGAAGCTTTAGAGCTTTTAGTTTTAGCCGATCCTTTTGTAAATGAAGCAGGCATTATTGCAGAAAGAAAAGATGGAATTTATCTTTTACCTGCAGCAACACAGTTTGAAACAAGCGGAAGTGTAACAGCAACAAATCGTAGCGGACAATGGAGATTTAAAGTTGTAGATCCACTTTATGAAAGCATGGAAGATCAAGAAATTTTATTTGAGCTTGCTAAAAAATTAGGTTTTTATGAAGACTTTACCAAGACTTTACGCGATGAAAAAGGTGAGATTGTTTGGCCTGAAAATGCAACAAGAGAAATTGCAAAAGCAGTTAGAAGTATAGGGCTTAATGGTTGGAGTCCTGAAAGGCTTAAAAAGCATACTTTATACTGGGATAAATTTGATGAGGTAACTTTAGAAGGAAAAGATGAAGTTGCTGGTGAGTATTACGGGCTTCCTTGGCCTTGTTGGAGTGATAAGCACCCAGGTTCTCCTGTACTTTATAATACCGACATTGAAGTCGCAAAAGGTGGTATGGGCTTTAGAAATAATTTTGGACTTGAGTATGAAGGAGAGAGTTTACTTGCTAAAAATGCGCCTTTAAATTCACCTATTGATACAGGTTATCCACAAATTACTAAAGATAATATAGAAAAAGTTTTAGGTATTACTTTAAGTGCCCAAGAAAAAGAAAAAATGGGATCAACTTGGTCTTATGATGATAGCAATATCATAGCAACTAAATGTATAGAAAAAGGCATAGTTCCTTATGGAAATGCTAAAGCTAGAGCTGTAGTTTGGACTTTTAAAGATAAAATTCCACTCCACCGTGAGCCTTTACATTCTCCAAGAAACGATTTGGTGCAAAAATATCCAAGTTTTGAAGATCAAAAAGCGCTTTACCGCGTGGATACTAAATTTGTGTCTGTGCAACAAGCTAAGGATTATTCTAAAGAATTCCCGCTTAATCTTGTTACTGCAAGACTTGTGAATTTAAATGGTGCAGGTATGGAAAATAGAGCATCTATGTATCTAACGCGTTTAACACCTGAAATGTTTTGTGAGATCAATCCTGAATTAGCAAAAGAGCAAGACATTAAAGCAGGAGATATGATTTGGGTACATTCTCCAGAAGGTACTAAAATTCATGTAAGAGTGAAGGTTAATCCAGGTGTAGCAAAAGATATGATTTTCTTGCCTTTCCATTTTACAGGAGTTATGCAAGGCGTGGATTTAACGCACAATTTCCCTAAAGGAACAAAACCTTATGCAAGTGGAGAAAGTGCTAATACGGTAACAAATTATGGTTATGATATCATGTGTCAGATTCCAGAGACTAAAGGTGGGCTTTGTAGAATCAGTAAGGATGGAAAATGAGTAAGGTAAATTTTGCAAATTTAGAAAAAGAACGCTTGAAATTCTTTTGTGATAATGAGCGTTGTATTGATTGTAATGGTTGTGCGGTAGCTTGTGATGAAGCACATGAGCTTCCTATTCATATTCGCCGTCGCCGTGTGATTACTTTAAATGAAGGAATTCAAGGAAAAGAAGTTTCAACTTCTATTTCTTGTATGCATTGTGATGATGCTCCTTGTTCTATCGTTTGTCCTGTGGATTGTTTTTACATCCGTGCTGATGGTATTGTTTTGCATGATAAAGAAATTTGCATAGGTTGTGGATATTGTCTTTATGCTTGTCCTTTTGGTGCACCACAATTTCCAAAAGATAGTGTTTTTGGAAATAAAGGCATTATGGATAAATGTACTATGTGTGCAGGTGGCCCTGAAGCAACGAATTCAGAAAAAGAAAGAGAACTTTATGGGCAAAATCGTATCGCAGAAGGAAAAGTTCCTGTATGCGCTGCGATGTGTTCGACAAAAGCACTTTTAGTAGGTGAAAGTTCTAAAATAGAAGAGATTTATCATAATAGACTTATGAATAGAAATTATGGCATTCCAAATCCTTCGGAAAGTTTGGAGTGGAAGATTGCTTACACAGGAAAGGAACGCTTATGAGAAAAGTATTTGTAACGCTTTTATTAAGCGTAGCGAGTTTATTTGCTTATGGTAGCGAGAGAATGGGACAAGATACTCAAATTTGGGATTTTCATCGTATTACAAATATCCCAAATTATGATACTTTTGGCAAACTTTGGACAACTTTACAAGGTGAATATATAGCTACTATAGCTTTAATTGCTGTTATTGCGGTATTATCTGCATTTGCTTTGCATTATATGGTTATAGGACCTAAGCAATTTTCACACGATGGAAAGAAAATTTATGCTTTTACATTATTTGAAAGACTTTTTCATTTTATCGCGGCAATTTCTTGGGTGATTTTAGTGCCAACTGGTTTTGTGATGATGTTTGGGGCGACTTTTGGAGGCGGACTTTTTGTAAGGGTTTGTAAAAATTTACATGCTTTTGCAACGGTTTTATTTATCATCTCTATAATCCCTATGTTTTTATGGTGGATTAAAAGAATGCTTCCTGCAAGTTATGATATCAGATGGATGATGATAGTAGGTGGTTATTTAAGCAAAGTAAAACGTCCTGTACCTGCAGGTAAGTTTAATTTTGGTCAAAAATCTTGGTATTATATAGCTGTATTTGGTGGATTTTTGATGATAATCACAGGTGGATTTATGTATTTTCTTGATTTTAATTCCACGGCAATTCAAGGTCTTTTTGGTTTAACTCAAATTGAACTTTTAAGAATTTCAGCTATAGTGCATAATTTCTTAGGCATAGTGTGTGCAGTGTTTTTTGGCGTGCATATTTATATGGCAGTATTTGCAATCAAAGGCAGTATCCATTCTATGATTAGTGGTTATAAAGAAGAAGAAGAGGTTTATATTTTACATTCTTATTGGTATAAAGAATTAAGCAATAAAAAGCAAATTGAACCTAGTTTTTCTTATGATCCTAATGTAAAAATTTAATCTTTAACCGCTATGTTATTGCATAGCGGTAGTTTTAAGCTTTTTTGAAATAAATAGAACGAATTTTATTTTATAAGTTGAATCTAAAATCTATTTTTCCATATATAAATTTGTTATTTATGTTTTTTTGATATAATATTATTTAAAGATATTTAAAGGATAAGGTATGGATCCGTTATTTACAACTCAAATTTTAAAATATAAAGGTGATGATTCTTTTACATGTGATGATACTTTAGTGCGTGAAATTAAGCTTGAAATTTTTATTAATGATGAAAGAGTAGGTGCTTTAATGGCAACTCCTGTAGATGAACAGGCATTAGCAATAGGATATTTAATGAGCGAAAATATCATTGCGAAAGTAAGCGATATTGAGAGCATAGAAACAAAAGATGATGGTATGAGTGTGCATATTAAAGCAAAGATTGATAAAGAAAATTTAGCAAAGCTTAATGCTGAAGGTGTAGTTATAAGTGGTTGCGGTAGAGCACATACTGCCAATATCGATCCAGAAGCTATTGAAGCGAGTAAAATTAGTTCTGATGTAAAATTTAGCAAAGATGAAATTTTAAAACAAATGAGTACTTTTTATACTCAATGCGAGCTTTATGAGAAAACAGGCTGTGTACATACGGCTAAGCTTTTTGTAGATGAGAAAACTTTTTTTATAGGTGAAGATATAGCTCAGCATAATACCATAGATAAAGCTTTAGGAAAAGCACGTTTAGCTGGGGTTGATTTAAGTCAATGTTTTTTAATGGTTAGTGGAAGGCTAAGTTCTGAAATGGTAGCTAAAGCAGTTATGCATAAAATTCCAGTACTTGTTTCACGCACGGCTCCTACTTGTTTAGGAGTTATGATAGCAAGAAAATTTGATTTAACGCTTTGTGGTTTTGCTAGAGAAAATAAGATTAATATTTATAGTGGAGAATTTAGAATTCATGGATAAAAATCAAGAAAAAGAAATCATCTCATATATGAGAGAATTGTTAAATAGTAATGAAAAATTAGATTGTGGTACGGCTTTTAAAATTGCAAAGAAATTTAATGTAAATATAGAAAAAATCGGACAATTAGCCGATGAAAATCACATGAGAATTGATAATTGCGAGTTGGGGCAATTTGGACATTTAGATTTTGAAAAAGCAAAGATTGAAGTGCTTAAAAAAATAGAACCTAGTTTAGATGAAAAGCGTAGAATTTTTTGTAAAGATGCAAGAGATATTGCTAAAGAAGGTTGTGGACTTAAAAGTATGCGTTCAGCTTTAAAAACTTATAAGGTTGATGTAAAGTATTGTCAACTTGGTTGTTTTAAAGAAAAAAAAGGTAAGCAATTTATAGTAAGAACAAAAACTTGGATTGAAAATGCGGATGGAGATTTGCTTTTTGGTCGAGGAAAAACAGAACTTTTAGAACTTATCGGACAAACAGGTAGTTTATTACATGCTTCTAAACTTATGGGGATTAATTATAAAAAAGCTTGGATGCATTTACAAACCTTACAAAAAAATTCTCAAGAAATTTTAGTTAGCACAAGACAAGGACGCTCTAAAGAATCAGGAACAAAACTTACTCCTAGAGCTATGGAATTGATGGAAAATTACTCTATTTTGCAAAAAGACATAGAAGAATACGCTAATAAACGCTTTAAAGAATTGTTTTTAAAAGGAAAAAAATAAATCTTCTATCAAAAAATACTAATACATAATTTTTTTATAATTAATTAATATTATTTTTTTTAAAAATATGTTAAAATTAGAATCTAAATTTTTTATTTTTTAGGAGTTATAAGATGTTTAAATCTTTAAATATAGGTTTAAAACTTATTTTTTCTGTGGCAGCTGTTGTTGTTATTGGACTTGTTATTTTAATTTCATTAATCACAAAACAAGTAAGTCAAAATATTACCAAAAATACAGAAGATATTCTTGCTTCTATCACGAAAGAATATGCTACTCAAACTCAAGGAATTTTTGGGGAAATGATCGCTTTAAATAAAAGTATTTCAGGTACTTTAACAGAAATGTTTAGATCAACCTCTAAAGAAGATTTAGATATAGACAATATAACAAATATTATAACCAATACTTTTGATAATAGTGCTTATTCTAATTTTACTTATTTATATCTTATTGATCCGCCAGAATACTTTAAAGAAGAGAGTAAATTTTTTAATACTCAAAGTGGAAAATTTGTTATGCTTTACGCTGATGAAGAAAAGGATAATAAAGGCGGAATAAAAGCAATACAAGCTAGTGATGAAATAGCTAATCTGCAAGTTGTGCAAGATATATTAAAAAAAGCAAAATATGGGGAAAATAAAGTATATATAGGCCGTCCTATTAAGATGAATTTAGAAGGTCAAGATTTTGATGCTGTAAATGTTGCTATGCCTATTTTTGATCGAAAAAATCAAGTTGTAGGTGTCATAGGCATGACTTTAGATTTTTCAGATATTGCTACTTATCTTTTAGACCCTAAAGGTCAAAAATATGATGGTGAATTAAGAGTTCTTTTAAATTCAGATGGTTTTATGGCGATACATCCAAATAAAAATCTAGTTTTAAAAAATTTAAAAGATATCAATCCTAATAAAGGTGCACAAGAAACTTATAAGGCCATAAGTGAAGGAAAAAATGGAGTTTTTAACTATATAGCTTCTGATGGTGATGATTCTTATGCTGCGATTAATAGTTTTAAAGTGCAAGATAGTTCTTGGGCAGTTTTGGTAACTGCTCCTAAATATTCAGTATTTAAACCCTTAAAAAAATTACAATTAATTATTCTTGGTGCATCTTTTATTTTTATTTTTGTTGTTTTAGGAGTGGTTTATTATTGCGTAAGAAAAATTGTCGCATCTAGATTGCCTGTGATTCTTAGTTCTTTAGAATCATTTTTCCGTTTTTTAAATCATGAAAAAATTGAACCTAAGGCTATTGAAATTCGTGCTAATGATGAGCTAGGAGCAATGGGAAGAATCATAAATGAAAATATTGAAAAGATTCAAATATCTTTAGAACAAGATCAAAATGCTGTAGATGAATCGGTGCAAACTGCTAGAGAAATCGAAAAGGGTAATTTAACTGCAAGAATTACTAAAAATCCTATAAATCCTCAATTAGTAGAACTTAAAAATGTTCTTAATAGGATGCTTGATGTTTTACAAAGTAAAATTGGTTCTAATATGAATGAAATTAATAGAGTTTTTGATAGTTATAAGGCTCTTGATTTTAGTACAGAAGTATTTAATGCTAAAGGTGAAGTTGAGATTACAACTAATATTTTAGGCAAAGAAATTAAAAAGATGCTTTTGGCTTCTTCAAATTTTGCTAAAGATTTAGCCAATCAGTCAGAAGAGTTAAAAAATTCTATGCAAAAACTTGCTGATGGCTCTAATGCACAAGCGAGTTCTTTAGAACAATCGGCTGCAGCTGTGGAGGAGATTAATTCTTCTATGCAAAATGTAAGTGGAAAAACAGTTGAGGTTGCTTCACAAGCTGATGATATAAAAAATATTGTCAATGTGATTAAAGATATCGCTGAGCAAACGAATCTTCTTGCTTTAAATGCAGCTATTGAAGCTGCACGTGCTGGAGAACATGGGCGTGGTTTTGCAGTTGTTGCAGATGAGGTAAGACAGCTTGCGGAAAGAACAGGAAAATCCTTATCTGAAATCGAGGCAAATATTAATATACTTGTTCAAAGCGTAAATGAAGTAGCAGAATCTGTAAAAGAACAAACAGCAGGAATCACACAGATTAACGATGCTATAGCACAACTTGAAACTGTAACTAAGGAAAATGTCGAAGTTGCAAATGTCACCAATAATATAACAAATGAAGTCAATCAAATTGCTGCGGCAATTCTTGAAGATGTGAATAAAAAAAGATTTTAAAAAAGCTCATTTTTGAGCTTTTAAATTTTTTCTATATTATTTAAAATTTTTAAACACAAAACAAGTAATAAAATAATATTATTTTTCAAAGCTAATATCAAGGAAAAATAATGAAAATTGATTGTCGCAATCTATCTTGTCCTCAGCCTATAGTTGAAACAAAAAACGCTCTTGAAAAACTTCAAGAAAATGAAATTTTAGAAATTGTTTTAAATTCTATTATTTCAAAAAATAATGTTGTAAAATTTCTTAACTCTTTAAATTTAAACCCTGTTGTAGATGAAAATGCACAAGAGTTTTGCATCAAAGTACAAAAAAAGAATTTTGATTCTAGTAAAGTAAATATTCACGATTATAATGTTTTATTTTTAAAAACCGACAAAGTGGGTGAGGGTGAATTGGGACAAAATTTACTTGTAGGATTTTTAAGTACCTTAAAAAATTTAGATCATGCTCCAAGTAAAATTCTTTGCGTAAATGAAAGTGTTTTAATCAATGTTGATGAAAATCATAAAGCACATTTAGCTATGAAAGAACTTGAAAATTTAGGTATTGAGATCATAAGTTGTGGAGCTTGTCTAGAATTTTTTAATAAAAGCAAAGAACTTAAAATAGGAAATATAGGCAATGCTTATGAAATTTTAAACGAGCTTTTTGGTAAAGCAAAAATCATTACTCTATAAGGAAAAACACTGCAATATAAAAATCAAAATTTAACGCATTTTGTTAAAGCAGCAGGCTGAGCAGCGAAATTAAGCCCGGGTGGTCTTAAAACAATTTTAAATTTCATGCAAAAAACTCCTGCTTTACTTAGTGATATCGGAAATAATGAAGATGCAAGCGTATATCAAATCAGTCCCGATTTAGCTTTGGTGCAAACGCTTGATTTTATCACTCCTATAGTAGATAGTGCTTATCATTTTGGTGCTATTGCTGCAGCAAATGCTTTAAGCGATGTTTTTGCTATGGGTGCAGAGGTAATTAATGCCTTAAATATAGTAGGTTTTGATACTTGTAATCATGATATAAATATCTTAAAAGAGCTTTTAGAAGGTGCAAATGATAAGGTTCAAGAATGCAATGCTTTAGTTGTGGGTGGCCATACTATAGAAAGCACTGAGCTTTTTTTTGGACTTAGTGTTACAGGAAAAGTACATCCTAGTAAATTTATTGCTAATAATACGGCTAAAGTTGGAGATTGTATTATTTTAACCAAGCCTTTAGGAACAGGAATTTTAAGTACGGCTTTAAAGGCACAAATGTTAAATCAAAAACATTTAGATATAATGCTTAAAAGTATGATGGAGTTAAATTATAAAGCCAGTCAAATTGCTCTTAAATTTCATCCAAGTGCCATGAGTGATGTCACAGGTTTTGGACTTTTAGGACATTTAAAAGAAATGCTAAATAAAAATATTTCTTTTGAAATTTTTGAAAGTGAACTTCCTTTTTTAGATGGAGTAAAAGAGTATTTTAATATGGGTTTAATTCCTGCTGGAGCTTATAAAAATTTAGAATTTATAAAAGAACTTATCCCTGATTTAAATGAAGAAAAATTATTACTTTGTGATCCGCAAACTTCAGGAGGACTTTTAATTTCTATAAGTGAAAAAGAATCCTTAGAATGTTTAAAAAAACTAGAAGATGAAAATATTCAAGCTAAAATTATTGCTAAGGTTGTAAATAAGCAAGAAAATGATATTATCATTTCTTAATTTTTGTTACTTATATACCCATTAAAATTTTTTTTATCATTTTTTATACATTTTCTATGATTTAAAATATTATTTTTATCTTATTTATATATTATTTATTAAAATTTATTTTATCTTAGGAGATACGAAATGATACAAAAAGCTTTAGCCTTAGCTGAAGAATTGCAAGGACAAATAGAAGCCAATATTTCAAATTCTGAAAAAGAATTTCATGCTAAAATGCAAAAACTTCTTAACAATCCCAAAAATAAAGTTATGCTTATAGAACTTTTAGATCGTTCTTTTAGATGCAAAGATAAAAATGCAAGTTTTGAGCTTATAGAATATACTTTGAGTAAATATGGCATAGCGGATTTTTTTAGCACTTTTGAAAAATTTCTACTTTTTAGCTTTTTAAATTTTGGCAAATTTGCTCCTAATTTAAGTGTACCTTTTTTTGTCAAACATTTAAGAGAAGATACTAAAGCTATGGTTCTAGATGCAAACGCTAGTGTTTTAGAGCCGCATATTAAAAAAAGAAAAGAGCAAGATAAAATTACCTTAAATGTGAATTTAATCGGCGAAGAGGTTTTAGGTGAAGCTGAGAGTAAATATCGTATGCAAAAATATGAAGAGGCTTTAAAATCAAGTTATATCACTTATATTTCCATAAAAATTACTACGATTTTTTCACAAATTAATATTATAGATTTTGATTATTCCAAAGAAGAGGTAGTAAAAAGACTAGATTATCTTTATGCTTTAGCCTTAGAAGAAGAGAAAAAACAAGGTGTATCTAAATTTATCAATCTGGATATGGAAGAATTTAGAGATTTAGAACTCACCGTTGCAGCTTTTATGGAAAGTGTGGCCAAATTTGATATTAAAGCGGGCATTGTTTTGCAAGCTTATATTCCTGATTCTTATGAGTATCTTAAAAAACTTTTTTCTTTTTCAAAAGAGAGGGTTTTAAAAGGTATGAAGCCTATTAAGATCCGTTTTGTTAAGGGTGCTAATATGGAAAGTGAAGAAACCATTGCATCTCAAAAAGGCTGGGAACTTCCTACTTTTTATAAAAAAATAGATACTGATAGCAATTATAATAAAATGCTTGATTTTATTCTTGAAGGAGATAATCATAAATACATCAACATAGGAATTGCAAGTCATAATATCTTTGAGATTGCTTATGCTTATACACGCATAAGTGAAGCGGGTGCTTTAGATTCTTTTACTTTTGAAATGCTTGAAGGTATGAGTTTGCAATGTTCTTATGAATTATCTAAAATGCATGATTTAATCCTTTATGCTCCAGTTTGCGATGAAGCACATTTTAACAATGCCATTGCTTATCTTGTAAGACGCCTTGATGAAAATACAAGTGAAGATAATTTTATGCGTTATTTTTTCAATCTTAAAGTAGGAGATGAAAATTGGAAGGCTCAAAAAGAACTTTTTTTAAAATCTTTAGAAGGCATAAAAACGCTTGATAATACTACACATCGTAAGCAAGATAGAAATAAAGAATCAAATATCATAAGTTCTTATGAAAGTAAAAAATTTAGCAACGAAAGTGATACGGATTTTATTTTAGCGCAAAATAGAGCATGGGCTAAAGAAATTAAAGCTAAATATGAAAATTTAAAAGATTATGATGTTTATCCTGTTATAGGTGAGCTTGATTTTAAAGCAGAAAATTTAAATGTTTTAGAAGTTAAAGATAAGATTGAAGATAGAGTGATAGGAAAGGCTTATTTAGCCGGAGAAAAAGAAATCAAACAAGCTTTAGAAGTAGCTAAAAATTCCAAATTTACACAAAAAAGTCATGATGAAATTTATCAAATTTTAGCTAAAAGTGCAAAACTTATGAGAGAAAGAAGAGGGGATTTGATAGGTTTGGCAGCTTTAGAAGTGGGCAAAACCTTTTTAGAGATCGATCCTGAAGTAAGTGAGGCTATTGATTTTATAGAGTTTTATCCGCACTCTTTAGAAGAGCTTAAAAAACAAAATCCAAAAGTTAAATTCACACCTAAGGGCATAGGGGTTACCATAGCTCCTTGGAATTTTCCTATAGGGATTTCAGTGGGCACCATAGCTGCACCACTAGCTGCAGGTAATGTGGTGATTTACAAACCTTCTTCACTTTCAACTCTAACAGGTTATATGCTTTGTAAGTGTTTTTGGGATGCAGGTATTCCAAAAGACGCTTTGATTTTCTTACCTTCAAAAGGAAGTGATATTTCTAAATATTTACTTGTTGATGAAGCGATTAAATTTTCAATTCTTACAGGAGGGGAGGATACTGCTTATGCTATGTTAAAAGCTAATCCAACCTTGCTTTTAAGTGCTGAAACGGGCGGAAAGAATGCGACTATAGTTTCTAAATTTGCTGATCGTGATAGTGCGATTAAAAATATCATTCATTCTGCTTTTAGCAATAGTGGTCAAAAATGTTCGGCTACTTCTTTGTTAGTCTTAGAAGAAGAGGTTTATAATGATGAAGAATTTAAAAAGACTTTAGTAGATGCTGCAAGTTCTATGGCAGTGGGCAATCCTTTTGAATTTAAAAATAAATTGGGTACTTTGGCTGATAAGCCAAGTTCTAAAGTTCAAAAGGCCTTAGATGAATTACAACCTTATGAAGAATGGGCATTAAAACCTAAGTTTTTAGAGAATAATCCTTATTTGATGACTCCAGGTATAAAATATGGCACTAAAAAGGGTGATTTTACTCATATGAATGAACTTTTTGTACCGATTTTAAGTGTAATGAAGGCTAAAGACTTAAAAGAAGCTATTGATATAGTAAATTCCACAGGTTATGGTTTAACTGCAGGTTTTGAAAGCTTAGATGAAAGAGAATGGGAGTATTTTCACACTCATATAGAAGCAGGAAATATTTATATCAACAAACCAACCACAGGTGCTATAGTCCTTCGTCAGCCTTTTGGAGGGGTTAAAAAATCAGCTATAGGTTTGGGTAGAAAAGTGGGAATTTATAATTATATCACTCAATTTTTAGAGATTAAGCAAGAAGATTTTGATGATCATTTAATTGAAGATAAATTTTCAAAAAAATTAGCACAAATAGATTTAAAAGAAGCACAAGATTTTATGAACGATTTAATTAAAATGTCTCAATCTTATGCTTATCATTATAAAAATGAGTTTAGTGTTTCAAAAGATTATGTTAATATACGTGGAGAAGATAATCTTTTTTCTTATACTAAAATAAAGAATATGGTTTTAAGACTTTGTGGAAATGAAAGCTTAAAAGATGTTTTAGGGGTGATTTTAGGTGCAAATATTGCAAATATTGATCTAAGTATCAGTTATGATGAGCAAGATATTAGTATGATAGAACGAATTGTTCAAAGTATAGGAGCAAAAGTATTATTTTTAAAAGAAAATAAAGAAAATTTTATCAAGAGTATTAAAGAATATGAAAGAGTGCGTTATTTGGCAAAGCCAGATGTAAATGATGAGATTTATAAAGAGGCTGCAAAGCTTGCTAAAATCATCATAAGAGAAAAGCCATTGTTAAATGGTCGTTTTGAACTTTTAAATTATTTTAATGAAAAAGCTTTAAGTATATCTTTTCATCGCTATGGAAATTTAGGCATTAGAGCAATATCTTAATGATCAAGGAGAGATTGATGGAAGTAGTTCAAATTAATACCCCAATAGCAGTGATGTTTGTAGCTTATGCCTTATTGATGCTTTATATAGGTTTTTATTTTTATAAGCAAAATAAAAATTCAGAAGATTATTTTTTAGGTGGGCGTACTATGGGGCCTGTGATATCTGCACTTAGCGCAGGGGCTTCTGATATGAGTGGTTGGCTTTTAATGGGATTACCAGGAGCTTTATATGTAAGTGGCTTTATAGATTCTTATATTGCAATTGGACTTACTATAGGAGCTAGTTTAAATTGGATTTTTGTGGCAAAAAGACTTAGAATTTATACCAGCGTGATTGCAAATTCTTTGACTATTCCTGATTATTTTGAAACTCGTTTTGATGATGATAAACACATACTACGCATTGTATGTGCGGTGGTAATTTTGATATTTTTTACCTTTTATGTTTCATCAGGGCTTGTAAGTGGAGCAAAACTTTTTGAAAGTACTTTTGGTATCAGATATGATTATGCTTTAACTACTGGAACGATTATTATTGTTGCTTATACTTTTTTAGGTGGATATAAGGCAGTTTGTTGGACGGATATGATACAAGGGCTTTTAATGATGATGGCTTTAATCATTGTGCCTTTGGTTATGCTTTATCATTTAGGTGGCTTTGGTGAAGCGATGAATATAGTAAGAGAAATAAAGCCACAAGCTTTATCTATGGGCGAAGGAGTGGGAGTTATAAGTATTATATCTGCACTTGCTTGGGGTTTGGGTTATTTTGGTCAACCACATATTTTAGTGCGTTTTATGTCGATTCGTTCTACTAAAGATATTCCTATGGCCACTTTTATAGGTATTGCTTGGATGGCGGTTTGTCTTTTAAGTGCTTGTATGATAGGTATTTTGGGTATAGCTTATGTGCATAAATTTGAATTAAGTTTGCAAGATCCTGAAAAGATTTTCATCGTGATGTCGCAGCTTTTATTTAATCCTTGGATAGCAGGTATTTTACTCAGTGCTATTTTAGCGGCTATTATGAGTACGGCAAGTTCACAATTGCTGGTTTCAAGTTCTACTATAGCGGAAGATTTTTATAAAAAGATTTTTAGAGAAGATGCGCCAAGTCATGTTGTATTAAATTTAGGTAAATTAGGTGTTTTACTAGTAGCTGTAATAGCGTTTTTGATTTCTACTGATAAAAACTCAAGTGTTTTGAGTATAGTTTCTTATGCATGGGCTGGATTTGGAGCTTCTTTTGGTTCTGTAATGCTTTTTTCTTTATTTTGGAGTAGGATGACAAGAGTAGGAGCGATCTTAGGTATGATAACAGGAGCTGCTACTGTGGTACTTTGGAAGAATTTTGCAAATTCGGGTCTTTATGAAATAGTTCCAGGGTTTTTAGCAGCTTCGGTGGTGATTATTATTGCAAGTTTATTTACAAATGTAAGATCTGGAACTAAAGCAGCTTATGAAAAGATGTTAAAAGAGCTTTGAGAACAAAAGCCTTTTTTAAGGCTTTTGTATTAAAAATCTTAGCGTGGGTCCACTTTGATCGATTTCAAGCACTTTAAAACCACGGTTTTTTGCATCTTGAGGTATGGAATTGATACTTTGTGGGCAATCACAAAGCACTTCCAAAATTTCTCCGCTTTGAAGCTTAGGTAAGACATCAAGTGTTGCTATAGCAGGATAAGGACAAGCTTCACCTTGTAAATTTAAACTATAAGTAATTTTCACTGTTTATCCTTTAAGTTGATTTTTAAAGAAGTATTTTTTGTAAAATACTACAAAAGCAAATATTAAGATGAATAAAATAAGGTTGATAAAAAATCCATTTAAATTGCCAAATTCGGTTAAAAGATTGATTTTTATACCTTCTTTAAAAGCCTTTGGTAAAAAGTCATAACTTAAAGCTAAAATCATAGTTCCTATTATATTAGCAATTCCTACTATCATAAAATGACTTTGTCCTTCAAAGGCACGATAAGCCCAACCACACTCACAACCTCCGGCAAAAACTATGCCAAAACCAAACAAAAATGCTCCCACAGCTACAGCAGGAGAAAGTTCTATGAGTTTGCTAGTATGACCTTGCAAGATAAAAGCAAAAGCGATTAAAGAAGCGATAATCATGCCAATTAATGCGCCTTTTATAGCATTATCTCTACCAAATAAAAATAAATCTCTAAAGCAAGAAGTAAAACAAATTTGTCCTCTAGAAATAACAAAGCCAAAAACAAAACCAAAAATCAGTGCTAAAGCTAGAAGACTTTGTTTGTTTTGTGTGCTGATATTGCCATTTGTAAAAACAAGATAAAACACCCAAACTAAAAAGGCTATGAAAAGCAATATGCCTAAGTTAAAATATAGTTTTGTACGCAAACTTTGCTTATTTAGCGGCAAGTTTTCTTTATTTACCCGTTCTAATTTAGCTTTAGGTTTAAAAAAGGAAGTGTTGCAAATTTTCACTCCTAGATAAATTCCTAAAACCATAAAAACAGTAAAAAGCCAAGTGTGCAAAGAAAAATAAGGTAAACCTGTAAAAAAATTAGCTAAATTGCATCCAAATGCAAGTCTTGCTCCATATCCTGAAAGAATTCCACCTACTATTGCTTGAAAAATTCTTATATTGCTAGCAGGTAGACGAAATTTGACTTTGTTAGCTAAAAGTGCGGCTACTAAACAACCTATAAACATACCTATGAGCATAATACCATCAGTTCTTGTTAAAGGGGTTCCATTTAAATTTTGCTTTTGGTAATAAGAATACCCATCTAAATTCATACCTAAAAGTTCTAAAAATTCACCACCCCAACGCGTCATTTCTCCAGTAACAGCCCAAACGCCACCAAAAATCCCAAAATACACTGCACTTAAAATTCCAAGTGCAATCATAGAACGGGAATTGTCCCAAAAATTGATTAAATATTTTTGTTTAAAAGAATTCAAAGAAAGATCCTAAAAATGTAATCATCAAAACTTGATGCTAAAAAAAGAGTGAGATTATAGCTTAAATTTAACATGAAGTCAAAAAGAATATTGATAAATTTATTTTGTTTTTCATTAAAAATCGCTATAATTATCACTTTGGAAGATTAGCGTATCTGGTGATCGCCACTGACTTCAAATCAGATGAAAGGATAGTTGACTATTCTTTGGGGAGTTCGATTCTCTCATCTTCTCGCCAATATTAAGTAAAATCAAGGAAATTTTTATGAGCAAAGCAGATATTATTGTCGGCATTCAATGGGGCGATGAAGGAAAAGGTAAGGTAGTTGATAAATTATGTGAAAATTATGATTTTGTTTGCAGAAGTGCAGGTGGACACAATGCAGGACATACGATTTGGGTAAATGGTGTAAGATATGCGCTTCATCTTATGCCAAGTGGAGTTTTGCATCCAAGATGTATTAATATTATCGGAAATGGAGTTGTGGTTTCTCCTGAAGTATTGATTGCTGAAATGGCTCAATTTGAAAATTTAAAAGGTAGATTATATATCAGTGATAGAGCTCATTTAAATTTAAAACATCATTCTTTAATAGACATTGCAAAAGAAAAACTCAAAGGCAAAAATGCCATAGGAACAACAGGTAAGGGTATAGGACCTTCTTATGCAGATAAGATTAATCGTACAGGACATAGAGTTGGAGAGCTTTTAGAACCACAAAGACTTTGTGAGGCTTTGATGAAAGATTTTGAAGCTAATAAAACTTTTTTTGAAATGCTTGAAATTGAAATTCCAAGTGCTGAAGAATTGCTTGCTGATTTAAAACGCTTTAATGAAATTTTAACTCCTTATATTACAGATACTACAAGAATGCTTTGGAAGGCTTTAGATGAAGATAAAAGAGTACTTTTAGAAGGAGCTCAGGGCTCTATGCTTGATATTGATCATGGAACTTATCCTTATGTTACAAGTTCAAGTACTATTTCAGCAGGCGCTTTAACAGGACTTGGATTAAATCCTAAAGAAGCGGGAAATATTATAGGTATTGTAAAAGCTTATGCAACGCGTGTGGGAAATGGAGCTTTTCCTACTGAGGATAAGGGCGAAGATGGAGAAAAAATTGCACAAATTGGAAAAGAAATTGGCGTAAGCACGGGACGTAAAAGACGCTGTGGATGGTTTGATGCGGTTGCTGTAAGATATACAGCAAGGCTTAATGGTCTTGATGCTTTATCTTTGATGAAGCTTGATGTTTTAGATGGTTTTGAAAAGATAAAAATTTGTCGTGCTTATGAATATAAGGGCATGGAAATCGACTATATACCAAGTGATTTAGAAAATGTTCAACCTATTTATGAAGAAATGGATGGTTGGGATAAAGTTTTTGGTATAAAAGATTATGATTTATTGCCAGAAAATGCTAAAAAATATATAGCAAGACTTGAAGAGCTTGCAGGGGTTAAAGTAAAGTATATTTCCACTAGCCCTGAAAGAGATGATACTATCATCTTATGAAAAGTAAATATAATTCTGTTGTAAAAGTAAGAAAACAACAACTTGATAAAGCAGAATCAAATCTTAATCAAGCCAAACAAAGACAGCTTGAACATGAAAAAGCTTATGAACTTTCACGCCAAGAGTGTGAAAGTTTAGGCGTATTGCCAAAATCAGGATCTATAGCAGAATTAAGATCAAATTTAAGTATGGCGCAAGTAGGACGCGAGGCTTTGGCAAGAGCTAAGGAGAAAGTAGAACTTTCTAAAAAAGAAATGAATCATTATCAGTTTTTATATCAAAAAGCGCATTTAGATTATGAAAAAATGAAGGCTTTGGAAACTGAGGAAATTAAACAAAAACAAAAAGAATTTGCGAAGGCTGAAGAAAAATTTTTAGATGAAATTGCAATCAGTCGTTTTTTCAAAGGGGAAAAAGATGATTAAAAAATTTATATTGTTAGTTTTTATTTCAAGTGTAGTTTTTGGAGCTGAACAAGATTGTGAGCAGTATTTTGAAGCTAGAAAAGCTCAAATTGAATTGCAAACTAGAGAATTTGATGAAGCAAGACAATCTTTAGAAGCTTATAAAGCCTCTTTTGAAGCTTTGCAAAAAGAAAGGCTTGAAAATTTAGAAAAAAAAGAGGCTGAGGTTAATGCAACTTTGGCAAAAATTGAAGAATTAAAGCTTGAAAACGCAAGGCTTGTAGAAGAACAACAAAAGATTTTAAATTCAATCAATGATAAAACTCAAGGTAGGGTTAAAGAAATTTATTCCCAAATGAAAGATGCAGCCATTGCAGATGTTTTAAGTCAAATGGATGCAGAGGATGCAAGTAAAATAATGCTTTCTTTGGAATCGCGTAAAATTTCAGGTGTTTTATCTAAAATGGATCCAAAAAAAGCTAGCGAGCTTACTTTACTTTTGAAAAATTTAGATAATAATGCTAGTAATTAGGTGATTAAAAGAATGAAAATTTTTCATTTTTAACATTCTTTTACCAAAAATAAGCTATTATTTCAAACATTATTAAATAAAAGGTTTTCAAGATGCGTATAAAATTACCACATATTCCTTATATCGCAAATAAAATGATGTTAGATATAGCTAATTCTTCTTTTGTAGAAATTAAAGATCAATTAGAAAAGCTTAAGGTATGTATAATAGAAGTTTTAGAGAAAGATATTCTAAATGAAAGAAAATTAGATGAAAGAGTAAAAGAGCTTTTAGAGCAACAAGAAGATGAAATGGAGCTTATGCAAGTAGATCGTAAAAATATGTTTTGGCTTGTGAAGAAAAAGTTAGCTCCTGAATTTAATGTGATTTTAGATTCTGAAGATAGACATAATCATCTAGCGCATCAAATTTTGGAAGAACTTGTAGAGAATGATTATATTAATTTTATAGTGAGTGAAAATAGAGTTAAAAATTTAATCTTTTCAAGCATAGAGTCTTATCTTAAAATTTATGAAAAACTTGAAGATGAGGTTTATGAGAAAATTAGCAATTATAAAACAAAACCTATTCCAGGTAGCGAAGAATACGATCTTATCTTTGAAAAACTCTATCAAGAAGAGCTTAGAAAAAAAGGTATGTTTTAATGAAGGCTTATATTTATTTAGAAAATGATATTTTTTTAAGTGCTAAGGCTTTTGGAAAGAGCGGTACTTTTTTTGGAGAGCTTGTGTTTAACACTTCTTTAACAGGGTATCAAGAAATTATTTCAGATCCTTCTTATGCAGGGCAATTTATCGTATTTTCCATGCCAGAAATTGGTATAGTGGGAACCAATGAAAATGATAATGAAAGTAAGGAAATTTTTGCAAGTGGTGTTTTAATGCGTGAATTAAGTTCTAGTTTTTCAAATTTTCGCGCTAAAGAAAGTCTGCAAGATTATCTTGAAAAACATGGAAAAATAGGAATTTATGAACTTGATACGAGATATCTAGTAAAAATGATAAGAAATAATGGCAATTTAAGAGCTGTAATTTCAACTGAAATTTCAAATAAAGAAGATTTAAAAATCGCCTTAGAAAAATCAGCAAAAATTGATGAAGTAAATTTTGTAAAAGAAGTTAGCACTAAGAAAAATTATTCTCATAAACAAGGTGTTTGGAACGCTAGTTTTCAAAAATTTAATGATGCTAAAAGAAGTGAGAAAAAAGTTGCTGTTATAGATTATGGTGTTAAAACAAATATCCTAAATGAACTTGTAGAAGTAGGTTTTGAAGTAGAAGTTTATCCATATAATGTTAAAGCAGATGAGTTGATTACTCTGTATAAAAAAGGTGAAATCCAAGGCGTATTTCTTTCTAATGGTCCAGGTGAGCCAAGGATTTTAAAACAAGAGATTGCAGAGATTAAAAAACTTGCAGAAGCTAAAATTCCCATGCTTGGAATTTGCTTAGGTCACCAGCTTTTAAGTAATGCTTTTGGATATGCAACTTATAAAATGAAATTTGGACAACATGGAGCAAATCATCCTGTGATCAATCTTGATACAAAAACGGTAGAAATTACCGCACAAAATCATAATTATAATGTTCCAGAAGAATTAGCTCAAGTGGCTCATATCACTCATAGAAATTTATTTGGCGATAATGTTGAAGGAGTAAGATATAAAGACTATCCTATTATTTCAGTGCAACATCACCCAGAAAGTTCTTCAGGCCCTCATGAAAGCAAGTATATTTTTAAAGAATTTATGAATTTGATGTGAGTATAGATTTTTTAGCTATTATCAGCGTTGCTTTTTTATCTAGTTTTGGACACTGCTATTCTATGTGTGGTGGTTTTAATTTACTTTTTATAAATTTGAATTCAAAAAGCAATAATTTATTTTTATTAACTTTTATTTATCATTTGTTTAGAATTTTTGCTTATATTGCTTTAGGGATAATTTTTGGAACTTTTGGGAATATCTTAGCAATCAATGCTAAGGTTCAAAGTTTGTCATTTTTTATTCTTGGTATATTTATGATGATTTTGGGTTTTGCTCTTATTTTTAGAGGCAATATGTTATCTTTTATTGAAAATAATGTTTTTTTTGATAGTTTTATAAAGAAAATTATTAAAAAATCTAAAAATTTTAAAGGATTAAAATCAGCCATATTTTTAGGATTTTCAAATGGTTTTGTTCCTTGTGGATTGGTGTATTTTTTTATAGCCAATGCAATGAGTAAGCAAAATATTTTTAAAGGTATTTTGGTAATGATGATTTTTGGGATATCAACTTTACCTGCGATGTTATTTTTTTCTAAAATTTCACAGTTTTTTAGTGATTTTTTGAAAAATTTGTTTAATTATTTATCGTATGGCGTTATTGTTTGTTACGGTATGAATCTTGCCTATATAGGTTTTAAGGCTTTTCAATGAAAGATTTTTTTAAAGATCAGTTTTTTAAAGCTCTTGAAAAAAATACAATTTTTTCAAGAGCTGATGTTCAAGGAAATTTAATTTTTGTCAGTGATAAGCTTTGTCAAATAAGTGGATATAGTAAAAAAGAGCTTATAGGAAAAAAACATTCAATATTTAAACATCCAGATGTTGAGGAATGTTATATTGAAGAACTTTTAAAAAAACTTTCATATAAAAAACCTTATCAAGTTATTTTTAAAAATATTGATAAATTAGGCAAAACTTTCTATCTTGAAACTTTATTAATCCCCATATTGGATAAAAATAATGAATTAATAGAAATAGTAGCATTCTCTCATGATGTTAGTAATTCTTTTAAGCTTAATGAAGAGCTTGCTCTAAATCACGCTAAATTAAGAGAATTAAGTATTAATCTTGAAAATACAGTTAAAAATCACCAACAGGAATTTATACAGTTAGGTAAAAAATTTGAGAAAAAAATGCAAATTGCCTTGGAAAAAAATGAAAAAGATATTAAAATAGTCTATGAAGAGATTTTGAAATCTTCATTAGAGCAAATGATTAGTGATATAGCTCATCAATGGAGGCAACCGTTAAATGAGCTTGGTATTGCTATGTTTCAAATGAAACAAAATCTTAAAGATGAAAAAGGATTTGCTGAGATTTATTCACAATCAAAAGATATGATTAAAAATATGTCAGAAACAATTGATGTGTTTAGAACTTTGTTTAATAAGGGGGTAGAACAGTGTGTATTTATAAAAGAGACTTTAAATAAAGCCTTAGAAATTGCTTTTGAAACTATAGAAAAAAATCATGTAAATATCAATATTGTTTCGAAAAGTGATTATGAAGTTTTGGCATATGAGAATGGTTTAATAAGAGTTTTTCTTAACTTGATTTTAAATTCAATAGAAGCATTTAAAAACAAAAAAAGAAAAATCATAACAATAACTTTTTCAAAATTTGGAAAAAATTATCTGAAAATTACAATAAAAGATAATGCTGGTGGGATTGATAAAGAAAACTTAGATAAAATTTTTCAACCTTATTTTACAACAAAACATCCTAGTCAGGGTATAGGAGTAGGACTTTATATAAGTAGACAAATTATCGAAAGTTTCCAAGGAAAAATAAAAGTTAAGAATGGAAAAGATGGGGCTTGTTTTGAAGTATTTTTAAAGCTAAAAGAGAGGGTAGAGTAAAAATGTCACAAGAATGTAAAGAATTGATAATATTAGTAGTTGAAGATGAAATTAAGACTAGAGAATCATTGATTAATGTATTAAGCGAACGCTTTAGTAAAGTAATCGGAGCTCAAAATGGAGATGAAGGGCTTAAAAAATTTAAAAAATTTAAACCGGATTTAGTTATCACAGATATTGCTATGCCTATTATGGATGGATTGGATATGGCAAGAGAGATTAAAGAAATTTCAGATGATGTCCCAATTGTTGTTCTTAGTGCGTATTCAGAGAAAGAGAGACTTTTGCGTTCCATTGATATCGGTATAGATAAATATTTAATTAAACCTGTTGATATAGAAGAATTATTCAAAGTCTTAGATTGTTTAGTAGGTGAAAAAATTGAAGCAAACATGCTTGTAAAAATTTCCGAAGAATATCAATTTAACAAAACTAAACGAACTTTGATTCATAATGGTAAAGAGATTGTTTTAACTAAAAAAGAATTGGCTTTTATTTCTTTGCTTTTAAAACAACCTGGGGTTTTGGTTTTGCATGAAGATATTAAGAAAAATGTTTGGATAGGTGAGCATGTGAGCGATACTGCTGTTCGAACATTTATAAAAAGAGTAAGAGATAAAGTGGGTGAAGATTTTATAAAAAATGTGCCAAGTTTAGGTTATAAGATAAATATCAATAAATAAGACTGATTTAGCCTTAAAATATAAAGCATAACAAATGATTAACAAAATTATCATTTTTAAGAAAAAATGTATAATTAATATTCTATAATATTCTCTTGTTATCAAAAATTTTAAGGAGAAAGTCGATGCATCCAGGTAATGTATTAAATTACGACTATACGGTTGCAAGATATTTTATGTTTGCGACCATATTGTTCGGCATTGTTGGTATGGCTATAGGAACTCTTATAGCTTTTCAAATGGCATATCCTAATTTAAATTATTTAGCAGGAGAATATGCCACTTTTTCAAGACTTAGACCACTTCATACTTCAGGTGTGATTTTTGGTTTTATGCTTTCAGGGATTTGGGCAACTTGGTATTATATAGGTCAGCGTGTTCTTAAAGTGAGTATGGCTGAGTCAAGATTTTTAATGGCTGTTGGTAAGCTTCATTTTTGGCTTTATATGCTTACTATGGTTTTAGCTGTTATATCTTTGTTTATGGGTGTGACTACATCTAAAGAATATGCAGAGCTTGAGTGGCCTTTAGACATTCTTGTTGTTCTTGTTTGGGTTTTATGGGGTGTAAGTATTTTTGGACTTATTGGAATTCGCCGTGAAAAAACTCTTTATATTTCTCTATGGTATTATATAGCTACATTTTTAGGTATAGCTATGCTTTATCTTTTTAACAACATGGAAGTACCAACTTATTTTGTTACTGGAATGGGTAAATGGTGGCATAGTGTATCAATGTATGCAGGAACAAATGATGCTTTAGTACAATGGTGGTATGGACATAATGCTGTGGCATTTGTATTTACTGTGGGTATTATTGCTCAAATTTATTACTTCTTGCCAAAAGAAAGTGGTCAGCCGATTTTCTCTTATAAACTCTCTTTATTTGCATTTTGGGGCTTAATGTTTGTTTATCTTTGGGCAGGTGGTCACCATTTGATTTATTCAACTGTACCTGATTGGATGCAAACTATGGGTTCGGTTTTCTCTGTAGTATTGATTTTACCTTCTTGGGGTTCAGCGATTAATATATTGCTTACTATGAAAGGTGAGTGGAGTCAGCTTCGCGAGAGTCCATTGATTAAATTTATGATTTTGGCATCAACTTTCTATATGTTCTCAACACTTGAAGGGCCAATTCTTTCAATTAAATCTGTTAATGCTTTAGCACACTTTACAGATTGGATTCCAGGACATGTTCATGATGGAACATTAGGTTGGGTAGGATTTATGACTATGGCTGCGCTTTATCATATGACCCCTAGAGTTTTCAAAAGAGAGCTTTATAGCAAATCTTTAATGGAAGCTCAATTTTGGATTCAAACCACAGGTATAGTTCTTTATTTTGCTTCAATGTGGATTGCGGGTATTACTCAAGGTATGATGTGGAGAGCGACAGATGAGTATGGTAACTTGCTTTATAGCTTTATTGATACTGTTGTGGCTATTGTTCCTTATTATTGGATTAGAGCGATTGGTGGATTGTTGTATCTTATCGGTTTCTTTATGTTTACTTATAATATTTACAAAACAATTGCTTGTGGAAGAGTGCTTGATAAAGAACCAAAAAGCGCTTCGCCTATGGCAGCATAAAAAGGAGAAAATATGTTTAGTTGGTTAGAAAAAAATCCATTCTTTTTTGCTGTAGCTGTTTTTGTAGTGATTGCTTATGCAGGCATAGTTGAAGTTTTGCCAAATTTTGCAGAAAATGCAAGACCAATTGAAGGTAAAAAACCTTATACAGTTTTACAACTTGCAGGGCGTGCAGTATATATTAAAGATAGTTGTAATGCTTGTCATTCACAGCTTATTCGTCCATTTAAATCAGAAACAGATCGTTATGGTATGTATTCTGTAAGTGGTGAATTTGCTTATGATAGACCTTTTCTTTGGGGTTCAAAAAGAACAGGACCTGATCTTGCTCGTGTAGGAAATTATAGAACGGCTGATTGGCATGAAAATCATATGTGGGATCCTACTTCTGTTGTTCCAGATTCTATTATGCCTTCATATAAGCATATGTTTAAAAATAATGCAGATATTGAAACTGCTTATGCTGAGGCTTTAACTGTGAAAAAAGTTTTCAATGTTCCTTATGATACAGAAAATGGAACAAAACTTGGTTCTTGGGAGGATGCGCAAGCTGAAGTAAAAGCTGAAGCTCAGGCTATAGTTGATCAAATGAAAAATCAAGAAGTAAAAGATGCTTTTGCTAAAGGTGAAATCAAAGAAATAGTTGCTTTGATCGCTTATTTAAATAGCTTAAAGTAAGATGATGGAACATTTATCAATAGTTTTTGATGTGATTAAAAATTTAATCACATTTGATTTAGCAACAGTTCAAAAACATGAGTGGGAGATTTTCCAAGGTTATGGTTTTTTTGCACTCGTGATGTTTTTGTCAATAGTATTATATGCGTATTGGTATCATTTATATAGAACAGAAAAAAAAGGCGAGAGAAATTATGAAAATTATGCAAACCTTGCCTTAAAAGATGATATTGATGATAGTGTATTAGAAAGTAAAAGGAGTGCTTAATGCAATGGTTAAATTTAGAAGATAATGTTAATCTCTTATCTTTAATTGGAGCTATTCTTATCATTTTAATCACACTAGTTATTGTGGGTAGAATGTTTAAGCAAATGAAAGAAAAAAAAGGCGAGTCAGAGCTTAGTGAACATAGTTGGGATGGAATAGGAGAGTATAAAAATGCTGTTCCTACTGGTTGGGCTGTGGTATTTTTCCTGACTATTGTTTGGGCTATTTGGTATTTTCTATGGGGATATCCTTTAAATTCTTTTTCAAGTATAGGTCAATACAATGAAGAAGTAGCAACTCATAATACAAAATTCGAAGAAAAATTTAAAAATTTATCTCCTGAAGATAAAATAGCAATGGGTCAAAATATCTTTTTAGTTCAGTGTTCAGCTTGTCATGGAATTACAGGCGATGGTATCAATGGTAAAGCTCAAAATTTAAATATTTGGGGTAGCGAAGAAGGTATAATCAATGTAATTAAACATGGTTCAAAAGGTATGAATTTTCCAGGTGGAGAAATGCTTGGTGCTGCTGATTTAGGTGTGGCAGAAGAAGATATCCCTGCTATTGCTGCTTATGTAGCAAAAGATCTTTCAGCTATTAAGAAAACTGCAAATGAAAATTTAGTAGCAAAAGGTAAAGAAGCTTATGCAACTTGTGCAGCATGCCATGGAGAAGATGGAAAAGGTCAAGATGGAATGTTCCCAGATCTTACAAAATACGGTTCTGCAGCTTTTGTAGTAGATGTTTTACATAGTGGTAAGGCTGGTTTTATAGGAACAATGCCGAGTTTTCCAACACTTAATGATATTCAAAAAGAAGCTGTTGGCGAGTATGTAATTTCTCTTTCAAGGGGTGAATGATGGAAAATAATAATAGATGCGTGTTTTCTCTTTCAGGTGTTACAGGTATGTTAATTGCTACGGTTTTGTTACTTGCTATCTTAGTAGTTTTAACTATTTGGGGTCTTAAAGCTCAGCAAGAAGTGATGCAAAAGCCATATAGTCTTAAAGATGTACAAAGTGTAAAGATGTTTGGTTCAAAAGAACAAGATCATAGAAGTATAAAGGAAGCACAATGAGTAAGGCTTTGGAATATTTAATTGTTATTGGTTTAGTTGTTGCTGCTGCAATCACCGCTTGGTCGGTTTTGACCGTAAATCATCTTCATATAGGATGAAAAAAATATTACAAGATGGTTTTTTTTTAGCCATCTTCTTCTTTGTTTTATTGCCTTCTAGGGTTTTTGCTCTTGATGCTGTACTTTTTAATGAAAATATTTTAAGTCAAAAAGTAAGTAATGAGATTAATCTTATAGGAAAAGAGCTTTACCAAAAAAGTAATATTTTTATCGGTGTTATGGTTGGTGATAAAACTGAAATTGAAACTTTACTAAATAAACAAAAAGAACTTCCTCAATCTTATATATTGCTTCTTTTGTCAAAAAATTCTCACAAAGTTGATATAGTGGGCTCAAAAGGTGCTTTAGCTTTGATTGATAAAGAAGCTGTACTTAGTCCTTATCCTGGAACAGGATCTATTTTGCCGATATTAGCTACAAATAAAGGTGATATTTATAATGCTGCTATACTTAATGGTTATGCAGATATTGTAGATCGTGTGGCAAAATCCTTGGGATTACAATTAGAACATTCTATAGGCAATGCAAATCGTGATACTATCAATATCTTAAGAATACTTATCTATGGATTTATTTGCTTTGCATTGTTATACTATGCACAAAGAAGAATAAAGAGGAAAAAAAATGTTAGAAACTAAAAAAAGTTTTTGGCCTTATGGTATTTTGCTTTCACTTTTGGCTATAATTATTGCTTGTATTGTAACGATTTTTATAGCAAGTCACCATCCTGTGTATGAGGATGATTTTTATTTTGACTCTTATCAAAATGTTGAAAATAATTACAATCAAATACAAAAACAACAAGTAAATTTTGATAAATTTTTTAAAGTAAATTTTCAAAATGATAAAATCACTTTTATTGGTAAAAGAAAAATTCCTAGTTATGAAGTGGATCAAAATTCCTATGTTGCAAATTTTAAAATTTCTGCATTACAAAATATAAATTCTGATGATTTAAAAGTTCAAGCTCTTCTTACAAGACCATTCACTAAAAATTTTGATCAAAAGTTAGAAGGACAAGTTAAAAATGGAATTTTAAGTATCGCTTTACCTAAACTAGATAAAGGTAGATGGGAGCTTAAGCTAAAGTTTTATGCAAATCAAGAAACAGTGGGTTTTTTTAGCTACGAATTAAATGCTCAATGAAATTAAGAATTTTTAGTTCTTCAAGACAAATTAGAGAGTATTATAACCAAAAAAAACAGCAAAATGCTTTATTAGATAGTGCTATTCATATAGGTGAATTTTTAGATAAAGTTTGTTTGAGCAATTTTCATAAGGCAAGTTCTTATGAAAGTTTGCTTTTAATGCAAGAAGCTTGTCTAAAAAGTAAGGATTTAGAAAAAAAACTAGGAATTTCGGTAGAATTTTTTGCTTTTTTGAAAAATAACGAATATCTTTTTTCTTTTTTTAAAGAACTTAGTTTAGAAAAAAAAAGCATAGAAGATCTTAAAAACAATGATTATTATGCTACCTATAATGAACATTTGGAAATTTTAGATGAGGTATATAAGAATTATCTTGCTTTGCTTGAAAAAAATTCTTTTTATGATGATCTTTCTTTACCTAAAAATTACACTCTTAATAAAGATTTTTTAGATGAGTATGAAGCTATAGTTTATGATTTGCAAGGTTTTTTGAGTAAATTTGAAGAAAATTTATTAAGTGAAATTTCTCAGATTAAAGAAGTGGTTTTAAGTTTTAAAACAAGTAAATTTAATCTTGAATATCTTTTAAAACTTGATTTTTTAAAAACATTTGATTTAAAAATAAACACTTATTATGAAATCAATCTTTCAAAACAAGAGATTTTAAAAGAAGAAATTTTTAAAACAAAAAATTCAAAAATTAAACTCAAATCTTTTGAATTAAGGGCTTTACAATGCGCCTTTGTTATGGATGAAATTTCACATTTTGTACGCAAAGGTTTAAAGCCTGAAAATATTGTAGTTATAACTCCAGATGAAAGTTTTTGTGAGTTTTTAAGGCTTTTTGATAAAGACAATATGCTTAATTTTGCAAGTGGGATTAGTATTAAAGAAAGTTTATTTTATCAAAAATTTCAAGCACTTTATGAAAGTGCTAGTAGTGCTTCTTTTGTTTATAAAAATCAAGAGGATTATTTTGAAGATACGCAGATGATTTTTGATTATCACAATACGCTTTTACATTCTTTAAAGCTTGATTTTATAGAGTTTAAAAAGTATTTTGATGAGAAATGTGATTTTGAATATTTTGAAAAATTACTTGCTTTATTTTTAGAAAATGAAAAGCAAGAGCTTGTTTATTTGATACGAAAAGAACTTTATTTTATTAAAGATTTATTGAAAAATCAGTCTTTAACTCTTAAAGAGTTGATCCATCTTTTTTTCATGCAAATTTCACAACTTTCCCTTAGTGATGTAGGCGGAGGTAAGGTTACGGTAATGGGACTTTTAGAAAGTCGTGGGCTTTGTTTTGATGGGGTAATTTTGGTTGATTTTAATGAAGAATTTATTCCTAAAAGAAGTGTTAATGAACTTTTTTTAAACAATGAAGTGCGTAAAAAAGCAGGATTGATTAGCTATGATAGAAGAGAAAATTTACAAAGATTTTATTATGAAAGCTTGATGAAGAATGCTTTAGAAGTAAGTATTTGCTTTGTGGAAAATGAAGAAAAAAGCAAATCACGTTTTTTAGATGAACTTGATTTTGACTTTTTTTATGAAACTCATATCCATCAAAAAGCTTATCTTAATGCTTTAAAATTAGACTATGAAGGCATAAAACCTAATCTAACTCCTATAAAAGCTCCTATTTTAAAGCATAATCCTTTCGAGTTTGCGCTTTCTTTTAGTCGTTTTAATTTATTGGAAAATCAAAAAAGAACTTATTATTATCGTTATATTTTAAATTTAGCAGAACCTAGGGTTTTAAGCGAGGAAAGCAAAGCGAAAAATCAAGGAAATTTCATCCATAAAATGCTTGAAATTTATTATAAAAATTATGCAAATAATGATTTTGATATAAAAGTTTTTGCAAATTTATTGGATAAAGAATATCAAAAATACAATATTAGCGAACTTGATCTTGAAGTATTTAAATTAAAATTTATACAATTTGCTAAAAATGAAAAAGAGCATTTTTCAAAAGGCTTTTATGTTGCACATACAGAGCTTGAGTTAAATAATATTTTAAAGCTCGGAACAGATAGTATAAAACTTAAGGGCACTATAGATCGTATCGATAGTTCAAAAGAAGGCAATTTGATCATTGATTATAAAAGTGGAAAAGTACCAAGTAATTCTTATCAACTTGCTTTTTACCAAGCCTTATATGATGAAAATGCAAACGTGGGTTTTTATGATTTAAATAGTATGCAAATATTGCATCAAAAAGCTAAAAGTTTAGATGAGCTAAGAGAAAGACTTAAAGATTTGGTTCTTATGAGCAAGGAAGAAATAGAGTTTGAAAATGAACAAGATGAGCATTGTCCTTATAAACTCATTTATAAAAAGGAATTAAAATGAGTCAATTTGAGCCTTTTTTGGCATTAGAAGCGAGTGCGGGAAGCGGAAAAACCTTTGCCTTGAGTGTGCGTTTTGTAGCACTTATTTTAAAAGGAGCTAGGATTAATGAAATTTTAGCTTTAACTTTTACTAAAAAAGCTGCTAATGAAATGCAAAAAAGAATTATTGAGACTTTTTTAAATTTAGAAAAAGAAAATAAAACCAGTGAATGCAATGAACTTTGCAAGCTTTTAGGTAAAGATAAAGAAGAGCTTATTTCTTTAAGAGATGTTAAAAAAGAAGAATTTTTAAGAACAGAGTTAAAAATCAGTACTTTTGATGCTTTTTTCGGAAAAATTTTGCGTGTTTTTGCTTTAAATTTGGGCTTAAGTAGTGATTTTACAATGAGTGAAGAGAGACTTGATGTAAGAGAGATTTTTTTAAAACTTCTTAAAAAAGATGAATTAAAAGATTTGGCTTATTATATTAATTTAGTTGATGAGAAAGAAAATTTTTTTAACGAGCTTGAAAAATTTTATGAGAATGCTTATTTTCAAAATCTTCCTAAAATTCCAAATCCATCTAAAGCTTATATCAATAAAGCCTATAGTGAGTTAAGAAGTTATTGTTTGGGTCTTACTCATGTAAAAAATTATAAAAATTTGTGTGACAATTTCAAAAGTGAAGTTTTAGATTTATCCGTGTTTATGCAATCAAGTTTTATGACAAAATTTGAAAGTACAAAATATTTACAAGATTTAGAAAGTACTAACTTGCATTTTAGTGCAAAAAGAATGGAGCTTATAAATGCTTTAAATACCTATGCCATAGAGCTTGAAAATTATAAAATTGCTAATTTAATGAATCTTTTAAATCATTATAGTGAAGCTAAAAATATATTTCATAAAGATAAAAATACCTTAAATTTCCAAGATGTGAGTAAAAAAGTTTATGAGTTAATAACCAGTGAATTTAAGGATATGATTTATTTTCGTTTAGATGGTTTTATTTCGCATTTGCTTATTGATGAATTTCAAGATACAAGCGTGATCCAATATCAAATTTTACGCCCTTTGATCGCTGAGCTTGTTTCAGGAGAAGGGGTTAAGAAAAATCGCACTTTTTTTTATGTAGGAGATAAAAAACAAAGTATTTATCGCTTTCGTAAAGGAAAAAAAGAATTATTTGATTTGTTAAAACAAGAATTTAGTCAAATTAAAAGTGATAGTTTAAATACTAATTATCGTTCTAAAGAGCTTTTGGTTGATTTTGTTAATGAAACTTTTAAAGAAAAAATCAAAGATTATAAAGAGCAATTTGCCTTAGAAAGTAAAAAAGGCGGTTTTGTGCGTATTGTGGAATCTAAAGAACAAAAGGTTAAAAACCAAGCCCAAGAAATCAAGGAAAAGACTTTAGAAACTTTATTTGAGCAAATTAATTTTTTAAGATCTAAAAATATTTCTTATGATGATATTTGTATTTTGTGTTGGAAAAATAGCGATGCAGATATGGTTTTGGATTTTTTAAGAGAGCAAAAAATTCCTGCATTTACTCAAAGTAATGTTTTACTTGAAAATAAAGCAAGCGTAAGGCTTGTTTTAGAATATGCTAAATATTGTATTTTTGGTGATGAGTTTTACTTGGTATTTTTAAAAGAACTTTTAGGTTTTGAGCCGAGAAAAATCACCCTTGATTTTTCAAAAAATGCTATGGAAAATGTACTTTTTTTAATAAAGGAATTAAAACTTGATTTAAATGATATCGCTTTAATACAATTTATCGAATATGCTAAAACTAAGGAGAATTTTTTAAAGCTTTTATTTGAGCCTTGTACTTTGAAAATAGTAAGCGAACAAAATATGGGAATTAGTATTATGAGTGTGCATAAATCTAAGGGTTTGGAATTTGATCATGTGATTTTGCTTGATAGTTTATCTAAAAACAATTCAAACAATGAAGATATCATGCTTGAATATGATATCAATCAAGGTTGGCAACTCCATATTAAGGATAAAATTCGAGAGCTTACTAAAGAGCCTATTTATACCCTTTTTAAAGAAAATATTACAAGAGCAAATTATGAAGATGATATCAATAAACTTTATGTGGCTTTTACAAGAGCTAAGGAAAGTTTGATAATCGTAAAAAGAAGCGAAGAAAGTGTAAATGGAAATTATCCAAGTTATTTTAAGGGGGGATTTTTAAATATATATTCTCAAGAGAGAGGTTTTTTAGAAAGCAAAGAGCAAATTTTAAGTGTTAAAAAAGAAAGTATTCAAGCTTTACAAAAATTTGAAAAAATTAGCCCACAAGAAGTTCAAAGTGAAGAAAAGCTTGATAGTAAAGAGCTATATTTTGGAAATGCTTTTCACTTTTTTATGCAAAATTTAAAACTTCCTAAGGGTGAAAATTTTCAAATGCTTACTCAAAGATGCAAGAGCAAATTTAGACATTTTTTGGATGAGAGTGATTTTGAAAAGCTTTTTAAAAGAATTGAAATTTTACTTAAAAATACTCAATTTCAAAATTTGATTGGTGATGGAAAGCTTTTAAAAGAACAAGCTTTGAGTTTTAATGGAGAAATTAAACAATTAGACTTGCTTGCCTTAAAAGATGAAGAAGCTTTCATAATTGATTATAAAACAGGTCTTGCTATGCAAGATAAACATAAAGAGCAAGTAAGAACTTATAAGATCGCCATTAGTGAAATTTTGAAAAAAGATAAAGTGCGTGCTTTTATAGTTTATTGTTTGGAAAATGAAATTCAAATTTTGGAAATATAAACTTTATTTTTACTTAAATTAAGTAAAAATTAATATTATTTTTTATACAATCACATTTTAAATTTTTGGCAAAGGTAAAAATTATGACAAAGATAACAAAGCCAAACGAAGTAAAACGAGAATGGATTGTTTTAGACGCAGAAGGCAAACGCTTTGGTCGTCTTTTAACTGAAGTAGCAACAATTTTGAGAGGTAAAAACAAGCCTTGCTTTACTCCAAATGTTGATTGTGGTGATTATGTAATTATCATCAATGCTTCAAAAGCTGTATTTACAGGTGCTAATAAAGCAGAAGATAAGCTTTATCATAGACATTCAGGATATTTTGGAAGTGTAAAAAGCGAAAAATTTGGTGATTTACTTGAAAAAAATCCTGCAAAATTATATAAATTAGCAGTTAGAGGTATGCTTCCTAAAACAAATTTGGGCAGAGCTATGCTTAAAAAATTAAAAATCTATGCGGGTAGTGAGCACCCACACACTGCGCAAATTGCTAAAGAAGGAAAATAATCATGGCAACAACATACGCAACAGGTAAGAGAAAAACTGCTATCGCAAAGGTATGGGTAAAACCAGGTAGTGGTAAAATTAGTGTTAATGGTGTTGATTTAAACACTTGGCTTGGTGGACACGAGGCGATTAAGCTTAAAGTGGTTCAACCTTTACTTGTGACTAAACAAGAAACTTCAATGGATATTAAAGCAACTACTTTAGGCGGGGGCTATAGTGCTCAAGCTGAAGCTTTAAGGCATGGAATTTCAAGAGCTTTAGCAGCTATGGATGCTGATTTTAGAGCCTTATTAAAACCTAAAGGACTTCTTACTAGAGATAGTAGAACTGTTGAGCGTAAAAAATATGGACGCCGCAAAGCAAGAAGAAGTCCGCAATTCTCTAAACGTTAATATTTTTGGTGGGATTTTCCCACCTTTCTACAATTTTTTATAAAACTCATCCTTTTTTCTGTCATTTATGATATAATTGCAAAATTTAAATTTTTATTTTATAACACAATGAAAGGTTTTTTCTATGAAAAAAATATTCTTATGTTTAGGTTTGGCAAGTGTTTTATTCGGTGCTGATAACAATGTAAAATTTGAAATCACTCCAACTTTAAACTATAATTACTTTGAAGGTAATTTAGATATGGATAATCGTTATGCACCAGGGATTAGACTTGGTTATCATTTTGACGATTTTTGGCTTGATCAATTAGAATTTGGGTTAGAGCATTATTCTGATGTTAAATATACAAATACAAATAAAACTACAGATATTACAAGAACTTATTTGAGTGCTATTAAAGGTATTGATGTGGGTGAGAAATTTTATTTCTATGGTTTAGCAGGTGGAGGATATGAAGATTTTTCAAATGCTGCTTATGATAATAAAAGCGGTGGATTTGGACATTATGGCGCGGGTGTAAAATTCCGTCTTAGTGATTCTTTGGCTTTAAGACTTGAAACTAGAGATCAAATTAATTTTAATCATGCAAACCATAATTGGGTTTCAACTTTAGGTATTAGTTTTGGTTTTGGTGGCAAAAAGGAAAAAGCTGTAGAAGAAGTTGCTGATACTCGTCCAGCTCCACAAACAAAATGTCCTGTAGAGCCAAGAGAAGGTGCTTTGTTAGATGAAAATGGTTGCGAAAAAACTATTTCTTTGGAAGGTCATTTTGGTTTTGATAAAACTACTATAAATCCAACTTTTCAAGAAAAAATCAAAGAAATTGCAAAAGTTTTAGATGAAAATGAAAGATATGATACTATTCTTGAAGGACATACAGATAATATCGGTTCAAGAGCTTATAATCAAAAGCTTTCTGAAAGACGTGCTAAAAGTGTTGCTAATGAACTTGAAAAATATGGTGTAGAAAAAAGTCGCATCAAAACAGTAGGTTATGGTCAAGATAATCCTCGCTCAAGCAATGACACTAAAGAAGGTAGAGCGGATAATAGAAGAGTGGATGCTAAATTTATTTTAAGATAATGAATAAAACTATTTTATTTGATTTAGATGGCACTTTAATTGATTCTACTGATGCTATTTTAAATTCTTTCCAAGGAGCTTTTAAAGCCCTTGGATTAACTTCTAAAAATAATGAAGAAATCAAAAATCTCATAGGTTATCCTTTAGAGCAAATGTTTAGAATGCTTTATCCAGATAAAGTAAATTTAAGTAAAGAATTTGTATTAGCTTATCGTGAAATTTATGCACAAATTTATTTAGAACAAACTACTCTTTTGCCTAAAGCAAAAGAAGCATTAGAACTTGGAAGCGAAATTGCAGATCTTGGTATAGTTACAACAAAAGGAGGTAAATTTACTCCGATTTTACTTGATTATTTGGGAGTTAAAAAATTCTTTAAAACTTTAATTACTCTTGAAGATGTCACAAATCCAAAGCCAAGTTCCGAACCTATAATTTTAGCCTTAAAAAGACTCAATAAAACTCAAGAAAATGCCTATATGATAGGCGATACAATACTAGATATTCAAGCTGCAATTTCTGCTAATATCACTCCTTTGGCCTTAGCTTGTGGCTATGGCAATGAAAATGAATTAAAAGCCTATTCTATGGTATTTTTAAATGCATATGAGGCTGTTAATTATATAGCTAGATTAAACTAATTTCAAGTTTTCGTTAAACGCCTTTTAAGAGAATTTATAGTAAATTGATAGCTAAAAAATTATAAAAATTATCAATATAAAGGAAGGTCTCAATGGGTAAAATTATGAAAACTATGGACGGAAATGAGGCTGCTGCATACGCTGCGTATGCTTTTACTGAAGTTGCTGGAATTTATCCTATTACACCTAGTTCTCCTATGGCTGATTACACCGATATGTGGGCAGCTGCAGGCAAAAAAAATCTTTTTGGAGTTCCTGTAAAAATCGTAGAAATGCAAAGTGAAGCAGGAGCTGCAGGTAGTGTGCATGGATCTTTACAAGCTGGGGCTTTGACGACAACTTATACAGCTTCTCAAGGATTACTCCTTAAAATTCCAAATATGTATAAAATAGCAGGTCAATTACTCCCCTGTGTAATCCACGTAGCAGCGCGTTCTTTGGCTGCTCAAGCTTTGTCTATCTTTGGTGATCATCAAGATATTTATGCAGCAAGACAAATTGGTTTTGCTATGCTTTGTTCGCATTCTGTGCAAGAAACCATGGACTTAGCTGGTGTAGCACATTTAGCTGCGATTAAGGGAAGAGTGCCATTTTTACATTTTTTTGATGGTTTTAGAACAAGCCATGAAATTCAAAAAGTTGAAGTGATGGATTATGCGCATTTTGATAGATTATTAGATAGAGAAGCTTTGCTTGAATTTAGAAATAATGCTTTAAATCCAGAAAATCCAAAAACACGCGGAACGGCACAAAATGATGATATTTATTTTCAAACTAGAGAAGTAAGCAATCGTTTTTATGATGCTTTGCCTGATGTTGTTAATGAATATATGCAAGAAATTTCAAAAATTACAGGTAGAGAATACAAGCCATTTACTTATTATGGTCACAAAGAGCCAGAGCGTGTGATTGTTGCTATGGGTTCTGTAACTCAAGCACTTGAAGAGGTAGTGGACTATCTTAATGCTAAGGGTGAAAAAGTAGGGATTTTAAAAGTTTATCTTTATCGCCCATTTAGTTTAAAATATTTCTTTGATGTTATGCCAAAATCAGTGAAAAAAATTGCAGTTTTAGATAGAACCAAAGAACCAGGAAGTCTTGGGGAACCACTTTATCTTGATGTAAAATCAGCTTTCTATGGAAGAGAAAATGCTCCTGTTATAGTAGGTGGAAGATACGGACTTTCTTCAAAGGATGTTGATCCTGCTCAAATGATAGCAGTATTTGAAAATCTTAAACTTGATAATCCAAAAGATGGCTTTACTGTAGGTATAGTTGATGATGTAACTCATACTTCACTGAGTACTGGAGAGAAAATTTCACTTGGAGATGAAAGTACGATCGAATGTTTATTTTACGGACTTGGTGCTGATGGAACTGTGGGTGCAAATAAAAACTCGATTAAAATCATCGGGGATAAAACGGATTTTTACGCTCAAGCTTATTTTGCTTATGATTCTAAAAAATCAGGGGGTTATACAAGAAGCCATTTAAGATTTTCTAAAAAACCTATCCGTTCAACTTATCTTGTTTCAACTCCGCATTTTATCGCTTGTTCGGTAGCGGCTTATTTGGAAATTTATGATGTTTTAGCAGGAATTCGCAAAGGAGGAACTTTCCTTTTAAATAGTATTTGGAATGCTGAAGAAACCATAAGACAACTTCCAGATGCAGTAAAGAAAACTTTAGCTGAAAAAGAAGTAAATTTTTATATCATCAATGCAACCAAACTAGCTCGTGATATAGGTTTGGGAAATCGTACAAATACCATTATGCAATCAGCCTTTTTCAAACTTGCAAAAATCATTCCTTATGAAGACGCACAAAAATACATGAAAGAGCTTGCGTATAAATCTTATAGTAAAAAAGGCGATGCTATTGTAGAAATGAATTACAAAGCTATTGATGTGGGGGCTGATGGACTTGTAAAAGTTGAAGTGGATCCAAATTGGAAAAATTTAGAGCTTAAAGAAAAAGAACAAACCAATGCCTATAAAGGCACTGAATTTGTTGAAAAAATCGTAAAACCTATGAACGCAGCCAAGGGTGATGATTTACCTGTTTCAGCTTTTTTAGGTTATGAAGATGGAAGTTTTGAACACGGCACAACCGAATACGAAAAACGCGGTGTTGGGGTTATGGTACCAAGATGGATAGAGGCAAATTGTATTCAATGTAATCAATGCGCTTCAGTTTGTCCACATGCTGTTATCAGGCCATTTTTGATTAATGATGAAGAAATGGCAAATGCACCTCGTGGAGTAAAAGATCATGCTTTAGAAGCTAAAGGAACCAAAGGAGAAAAATTAAGCTTTAAAATCCAAGTTTCTCCACTTGATTGTACAGGCTGTGAGCTTTGTGTTCATGAGTGTCCTACTAAAGAAAAATCTTTGGTTATGGTACCACTTCAAGAAGAGATGGATTTTGGTGAGCAAGAAAATGCGGATTATTTATTTAAAGAAATTACTTATAAAGATGATATTTTAAATAAAGAAACCACAAAAGGAGCACAATTTGCCCAACCTTTATTTGAATTCCATGGGGCATGTCCTGGATGTGGGGAAACTCCTTATATTACTTTAATTACAAGATTGTTCGGTGAAAGAATGATTGTGGCTAATGCGACAGGTTGTAGTTCTATTTATGGGGGTTCAGCTCCATCAACTCCTTATAGAAAAAGTGTGAAAAATGGACACGGTCCTGCTTGGGGAAATTCACTTTTTGAAGACAATGCTGAGTTTGGTTTGGGTATGAAAATTGCAACTGAAAACACAAGACACCGCATTGAACATATCATGAATGAAAGTATGCAAGAAGTTCCAAATGCTTTATCAGCCCTTTTTAAAGATTGGATTGCAAATAAAGACAATGGTGCTATGTCTGTGGAAATTAAAGATAAAATGATCCCTATTTTAGAGCAAAATAAAAATATTAAAGCCGTACAAGATATATTAGAGCTTAAACAGTATTTAAGTAAAAAATCTCACTGGATTTTTGGTGGTGATGGTTGGGCTTATGATATAGGCTATGGCGGACTTGATCATGTTTTAGCAAGTGGAGAAAATGTAAATATTTTAGTGCTTGATACAGAAGTTTATTCTAATACAGGCGGTCAAAGTTCAAAATCTTCTAGAACAGGAGCTGTAGCACAGTTTGCAGCAGCAGGCAAACCTATACAGAAAAAAGATCTAGGTCAAATTGCTATGACTTATGGTTATATTTTTGTAGCACAAGTAAATTCAACGGCAAATTATACTCATCTTATCAAAGCTATCACTGCAGCTGAGGCCTATGATGGACCATCTTTGGTGATTTGTTATTCTCCTTGTATAGCTCATGGTATTAAAGGTGGGCTTGGTTATTCAGGAGAGCAAGGTGAGCTTGCTACAAAATGTGGTTATTGGCCACTTTATACCTTTGATCCTCGTTTAGAAGAGCAAGGAAAAAATCCTTTAACTCTAACAGGAAAAGAACCTGATTGGGATTTATATGAGCAATTTTTGATGAATGAAGTGCGTTATAATTCACTTAAAAAAGCAAATCCTGAACACGCTGCTGAGCTTTTTGAACGCAATAAAAAAGACGCTCAACGTCGCTATAGACAGCTTAAGCGTATCGCTATGGCTGATTATAGCAATGAGGTTGAAAGCTGATAAAATATATTTTTAGTGCTACATTGTGTTTTAGCACTTTGTTTGCACAAGATAATTTTGAAGAGTACTTTAAACTTATAGATAAAGAAAATCGCATAAATTTTAATACTCTTCAAAACCCATTTGTGAATCCTACTTTTGAAAAAATTAAGACATATTAAAATTACTGCAATTATGCTTGATAAAGTAAAAATTTATGATCGATGGTATAAAAAAGGTGATATGATTGATGATGCTATAATACATGAAATAAATACTAAAGAGATTAAATTCCAATATGATAATTTAGAAATTGCAATCCAAATAAATAAAAATGATAAGATTAATATTAATTAACATTCTTTTTTGCCATTATCTTTATGCTTTAGATTGTCAAAAGCGTCTTTTTGATATCAGTATTAATGAAAAATTAAGCATACAAGAAAGTCTTGATGAGCTTGCAAAATATTGTTCTTTTAGTATTATTGTTAAAGATAAAATTGCCAAAGAAAAATTAGAAACATTGCAAAACTCTGTCAATATTCATCAAATGAGTTTAGACGAAATTTTTAATTTTTTTATCAAAGAGCATGATCTTAGCTATGATTTTGATGGTAAAATTTTAAGAATTTCAGGCATTAATACGAAGATTTTTAAGATAAGTTATATCACTTCTATCAGAGAAGGACAAAGCATAACTAAAGCGTCTGTAGACGCTAAACCAAGGCAAAGTGAATATAGCGGTAGTTTTGATGACGCAGAAGACAATATGATTAAAAGTATGGAAAAATTTGATTTTTGGCAAAATATAGAAAAAGAGATTATTGTATTATTAAAAAATTCTCATGAAGATTATGAGGCTAAAACTCCCATTATAAATCCCAATGCAGGTCTTATTATAGTAACTGGAACAAATTCTCAGTTAAAAAGTGTGAAAAATTATTTGCAAAAACTAGAAAATCGTCTTAAAAAACAAGTTATTATCGATGTTAGCATACTTGCTGTGAGTTTAAATGAAAGTCATTCTAGTGGGATTAATTGGCAAAATTTTAATATAGGTTTAAATTCGCAAGTAAATAATGAAAATTCTTTTATTCAGTTTCAAAATGGGCAAGGTTTTGTTAAGAATTTGGGTTTAAGGGCGAATTTAAATTTTGATTCTATTATTAACTTCCTTTCTCAAAATGGAAAAACTAGCGTGCTTTCTAATCCAAAGCTTATGGCTTTAAATAACCAACAAGCCATTATTTCTGTAGGCGATACTATAAATTATCAAGTTAAAGAAAGTTCTAAAGGCACTGAAAATGGGACTACTGTTAGTGAAAGTTATAATAATTATTCTATTTTTGTAGGCATTTTACTCAATATCTTGCCTGAAATTTCTGATGATGGAAAAATAATGCTTAGGATTAATCCAAGCTTAAGTGATTTTAAGTATCCAGAAGATAATAAACGACAAAAAGAACCAAGAACTATTGCTCCTGATACCATACAAAAAAAGCTTTCTAGTGTTGTGCAAGTAGAGAATAATCAAACTTTAATTTTAGGCGGATTGATTTCTCACGATAAATCTAATGAGAAAAATTCTATCAATTTTCTATCAAAAATTCCAATCCTAGGTTCTTTGTTTAAAGGAGAAGTTTTAAATTCTAAAGTAACCGAAATTGTTTTTATTATCACTCCAAGTATAGTAGATAGTGTAAACGCTCCAAGTCTTAAAGATCTAGGATTTAAGCATTATGAGTAAAATTATTCCATTTAGAGAAGAAATTTTTCATCAAATCAATCAAATTTTAGAAAGCCAAAAAGCTTTTATTTTTTTATGGGGAAAAAGTGGTAGTGGTAAAAGTGTATTGTTGCAAAGATTGGCAAAAAAATATAATGTTGATTTTATTAATGAAAATTTTAAAGATCAGAGTTTCTTAAAAGAAAAAATTGAGTTTTTGATTTCACAAGGTCAGAGTTTAATCATTCTTGATGAAGTAGGAATGTATGATTATGCAATGCTAGAAAGCATTAGGATTTATAGTGATTCTATAAGTTTTGTTTTAAGTTCTCATAAAAAGTTAAATATACTTAAAAAAGAGCATTTTAAAAGTCGTTTAAGTGCTTGTTTTGAATTGAAAAATATTAGTCTTTTAGAGCTTGATGATTATATTAAATTGAAATTCGGAATGAATTTTTCAAATAAATGTCTTAAGTTTTTACAAAAAATTTCTCAAGGAAATTTAAGATATATTGATAAAACTTTAAAAAGTTTTTATGAGATAAATAGTTTTTTTGATAAAAATAAAAGTCAAGAGTATATTTTAAAGCTTAGTGCTTTAGAGAATGGCTTATTAAGGTAAGATATGCAAGAAAGAATTAAAGAGCTTGAGCTTAGGTATAAATACTTTTTACTTAAAAAATATTTAAAATATTTATTGTTAGTTATTTTAATATCAGTTATAGCATTTTGTTTTTTTGTGCTAATGCAAAAATATAATAAGCAAAAAAATATTTATTTGCAAGCTATTGAACATAAAAAGCATTTAGAGCAAAAGATTCTTCAAGCGCAAATTTTACAAGAAAAAAATAAGATTTCTAGGGAAAAGTTATATAAAGAACTAGAAGAAGTTAAAGCGGTGCAGGAAAATACACACATTAGTAAGATAGAAATTGATTCTAAAATTTTAAATATTTCTGATTTAAAAAAATCTTTTTATCAAAATCCAAGCTATGAAAAGGCTTTAAATTTAGCTAAGAAGTATTTTGATATTAAAGCTTATCAAAAGACAATATTTTGGACTTTAAAAGCCAATGAACTTGACAAGCAAAAACAAGATTCTTGGCTGATTTTTGCTCAGGCTAAAAGAGCTTTAGGTGAAGAAAAAGAAGCTCAAAGTGCTTTAGATGCTTATATAAATTATTATGGTTTAATGGAATTAGATGGAAAGTAGAATGGATAAAATTTTTCAAGCTTATATTGATAATGAAATAAGTCTTGATGAAATTTGCACTAAATTTAATATCACTTCTTGGGATTTTTTTAAAAAATTAGCAAATTTTTGTAATTTACATTTTGTTGATTTAGATGAAGATAATGATTTTATTTATGAAGGTATACCTTTTTCTTTACTTTTAAAATTTAAATTTCTGCTTATTAAAAACAATGACGGCTTTATGATTATTAGATCCAAACCTTGTTCTTTAGAGCTTTTAGAGCAAGTTAAGACTTTTATGATTTGTGAAAAAATCGACACTGCAATTGCCGATGAATTAAAGATAGCTAAAATTTTAAATCAAATTCGCATTCAAGAGGAGATTAAAAGATTAAGCATTAAGCTTAGACTTGAATGGCAAGAAAATCACAAAAGAGATGATCAAAGTTGCATCAGTCAAATTTTTGATTTTTTATTACATGAAATTTTATCTTTTCATGCGAGTGATATTCATATAGAAGCAAGGAATGATGATGCTTTGATTAGGTTTAGGGTTGATGGAATTTTGCGTGAATTTGCTATTTTTGAGAAGGATATTTATGAAGCTTTGGTTTTTCATGTCAAATTTTTAGCTTGTTTGAATTTAGCTGAATCAAGAAAAACGCAAGATGGAAGTTTTGAATTAGATTTTGAAAATGAAAGATATGATTTTCGTGTTTCATGTTTGCCTTTGATTTATGGCGAAAGTGTTGTTATAAGAATTTTAAAACATGATAAAGAAATTTTGGATTTGCATAAACTAAATCTTGGAGATAAAAATTTAGAAATTTTAAAAAAGATTTTACATCGTCCCAATGGAATGATTTTATTAACCGGTCCTACAGGTAGTGGTAAAAGCACAACTTTATACGCGTGTTTAAATGAATTGAAAAGTATTGAAAAAAAGATTATCTCCGCAGAAGATCCTATAGAATATAAAATTCCTTTAGTGCAGCAAATTTTGCTTAATTCAAAAGTTGGAGTCGAGTTTAATAGTGTTTTAAGAGCAATTTTAAGGCAAGATCCTGATATTATCATGATAGGAGAAATTCGCGATGAAGAAAGTTTAGATATTGCACTTAAAGCTTCTTTAACAGGTCATTTGCTTTTAAGCACCTTGCATACTAATGATGCTCTTAGTACCATTGATAGGCTTTTGGATATGCAAGCAAAAAGTTACTTGATAGCATCGGCTTTGAGTCTTGTTATAGCACAGCGTTTGGTTAGAAAACTTTGTCCTTGGTGTAAGCAAAAAAGCAAAAAACATTATATTGAATTTGAAGGTGAATTTTTTGAACCAAAAGGATGTGAGCGTTGTCATCATAGTGGATTTTTTGGCAGAGAATTAATCGCTGAATGCTTAGAGATCAATGAAGATTTAGCTTGTGCAATTAGGGAAAATCAAGATAAAACGATTTTAATGGAGCTTGCAAAAAAATATGGCTTTCAAACTATGTTTGAACAAGGTTTAAAAAAAGCCAAAGAAGGTCTTACAAGTATAGATGAGCTTTTAAGGGTTGTAAGATGAAATTTTATGAAGTAGAATTTCTTAAAAACAATCAAAATTATACAAAAACTATAAAAGCTGAAAATTTAAATACAGCACAAGCAAAAGCCTTATCAAAGAATTGGAAAATCATTGATATAAAAGAAATTCAAAAATCTAATTTTCAGAGATTAAAGGATGAAAATTTTATACTCTTTTTTAAAGAGCTAGCTTTGTTGTGTGAAGTTGGATTAAGTGTTCAAGAAGCGATTAGAGAATTATATTTTATGCATTCTTGCAAGATTATGAAAAAAATATTAGACAATTTAATTTTAGCTCAAAATCTAAATCAAGCTTTTGAAAATGCTAATTTTGGATTAAATCGTGCGGAGTTAGCTTTGATTAAAACGGCTGAAAAGACAGGAAAAATCAGTGAAGTGTTTAGTCAAATTTCTAAACTTCGAGAAAAAAGCTTAGAGAGTCAAAAACAATTAAAAAAGGCTTTTAGATATCCTACTTTGGTTTTTTTAAGTATTATCGGAGCATTTTTGTTTTTAATGCTTTTTGTAGTGCCTAATTTTAAAGATTTATTTGAAAATTTAGGCGCGAGTTTGCCTTTTATCACGCATGTAATGTTAGAAATTTATAATTTTTTAGATGACTATGGAATTTTTTGCATATTTTTGTTTGTTATTTTTATTGTTATGCTTATTTTAGCTTATAAAAATTTTCATTCTTTTGCTTTTTCTTGCGATTTTTTATTTTTAAAAGTACCTTTGATTTCTCGTTTGATTATTTATAATCAAAATTATTATTTTTTTATGGTTTTTTCTTTGCTTTTAAAAAATGGAATTTCAATATCTAAAGCTTTTGATTTAGCTATTATAGGGCTTGAAAATAAATTTTTAATTTTTCAGTATAAAAAACTTTTTAGTTTTATAGATTCTGGTCTTGAGTTAAGTCAGGCTTTTAAAAAGATTGATATTTTTGATTCTTTGGTGTTTTCTATGCTTAGTGTTGCGATGAAAAGTGGGAGACTTGAAGTATTAAGTGAAGAAATTGCCAAATATTATCAACAAAAAAGCGAAAATTTGATGGATAGATTTTTGATTTTTTTAGAGCCTATGATGACTTTATTTGTAGCGCTTTTAGTTTTGTTTTTGGCTTTAGGTATATTTTTACCTATGTGGGAGCTTAGCTCAGGGGTCAATTTTAACTAAAATAATCCCAAGCTACTTTAATAATAGTAGCTCCTACAACGATTAAAAATAAAGTTTTTATAAACTTTCCATTAGTTTTTAATACAAGTTTTGAGCCTAAATAAGCTCCTAAAACTTGTCCTACACCCATAAGCAAACCTACAGCCCATAAAAGTTCATATTGCCATAAAAATATAGCAAGAGCAATGATGTTGCTTGTGAAATTTAAAATTTTAGTATTAATGCTCGCTTTTCTCATATTAAAACCTAGTAGCATCACACAAGCAAAAATCCAAAATGAACCCGTTCCAGGCCCTAAAAATCCATCATAAAATCCTAAAGTTAAGCCACAAATTAAATGAAAAATTTTGATATTTTTTATTTTAGGTTCGCTTTCGTGTTTGCCTAAGTTGGGACGTAAGGCTGTATATAAGAAGGTAAGAGTTAAAAAGATTAAGATAATAAGCTTTAATTGCTCATCTTTTACAAAAAGAACACTATAACTTCCTATAGCTGCTCCTAAGGTTGTGAAAAAAACACCCCAAGCAAGATGAGGTAGAGTGGTGGATTTAAAATAAGTTAAAGTAGCTGTAAAAGAACCAAAGACGCTTTGGAGTTTGTTTGTTGCTAAGGATAAATGCGCAGGAATTCCACAGGCTATGAGTGCTGGTAGAGTAATAAGCCCTCCTCCACCTACAATAGAATCTATAAAACCAGCAAAAAGAGCTACAAAAAAAAGTATGAAATAATAAATTGTATTTAAGTGCTCAAAACCCATTCTTCACTCCTTAAATTTGTCAATTTCCTTACTTTGCCCTAAACGATAGAGTGCAAAGTCATATTTTATGGGATCATTTGCATCTAATTTTTTTAAATTTTGTGTGAGTTCTAAAACACTTTTATAATCATATATTTTACGCTTTAGAAGTCCTAAAGTCAAGGAAATTTTATGTGCATGTGTATCAAGTGGGATTAAAAGATCTTTGGTGTGAATTTTGGTAAAAAGTCCAAGATCAAGTTCATCTTTTCTAACCATCCATCTTAGATACATATTATAGCGTTTAAGAGGTGAAGTAGGGGTGTTTTGCCAAATTTTTCCAAAGAAAAAATCATATCCATAACTTGAATATGAATTTAAGGTTTTGATTTTTTGCATAAAAGCTAAGATGGCATCTGTGGTATTTTCTCTTTCTTGATAGGCTTGATAAAAAAGTTCGTAGAGTGAACTTTCATTTTTCAGCCTTGAAAGAGTGATAAAAATTTCTTGTATATCTTTTTCATTTTGGAAGCGGTATTTTAAATTTTTAAGTTCTTTTTTTATTTGTTTTTCTTGAAGGTTTAATAAAGAAAAATCAAGTTTCTTTAGAAAATTTACTATATTTTTAGCATTTCCATAGGCAAATAAAGCACAAATTAAGGCAATAAATTCATCATTGTGAATTTTAGCAATTTGCAAAGGATCTGGAGTTTCAAAAAGGGAATGATTGGTATTTTTTTGATTGGCTAAAAAATCAAGCTTAGCTTTAAGATGGATAAAATTTTTCATTTGATATTACTAGAGCTTAAGATTTAAGCCCTAGTAAGGTATCAAGCATTTGATCTACGGTAGAGACGATTTTTGCTGCTGCACCGTAACTTGATTGATATTGTATAAGGGCGGCTAATTCTTCATTTGTATTTACGCCACTTTTAGATTGGTACTCGCTATAAACAGAATTATAAAGAGTTTCATTGCTTGAATTGACGACATTGTTATTTTCACCATCTGAGGCTATTTTACCTGTAAGTTTGCGGTAATATTCTTCCATGGTAAGATTATCGATAGTGCCATCTTCATTATAAAAATTAACTTTTTCATATTGAAGTTGGATGATTTTATTTGCCATGTCATTTCCACTATCAACCCCACTTAAACTTGCTCTTACTGTGCTTGGATCATTTAAGATGGAATCTTTTACTTTCATATTACTTGCATCAGTTCCGCTGAAAAAACCACCTATGCTAAACGCACCTGCGAAATTTGTGCCCTTATCTTCAATGGCTACCTTAAAACCTGATTTTGCATTGATTTGAAATAAACCATCTCCAGTTTTTGCATCGTAGCTAAAACTTGCATTGATATGATCATCAACATCATTATTTGCATTATGGTCGTTATTATCATCTGTGTTAGCATTGATTTGACGCATGATATCATTCATGGTTGTATTTACATCTATGGTGATGGTTTTGGTGAGTTTTTTATCGCCTTTATCATCATAAATGACTATATCAAAACTTCCTGGTTGTATGGTTCTATCGTAATTAACTAAAGGAATATCTCCCTTAAGCCCAGATAGATAATCAGAAGTAACAGAACTTTTCGCAGAACTTGCATAAAGATTGTTAGTTTCATTGATCATGGTCTTAGCAAAAGTATCTAAAGAATCCATATAACCTTGGATAATTCCATCTTCATATTTTCCTTCGCTTTTGCTATAGTTTCTACCGCGTAAGTCAAGTTGAGCACCAAGCTGTCCACCGCTAATTTTTGCAGTAAGATCGCGAACTTTTTCATCAGGAGTTTCATAATAAATGCTATAAGATTTATTTTTATCATCATAATCAAGCTTTAAAGGATGAAAATTTATTCCATCTACTATACTAAAACCTTCTATACTTAGATTGTATTGATGTCCTGGATCAGTGATGGTTGTATCAAGGCGATTGTCTTGATTGATTTCATTTTTGCTTGCAACTGCACTAACTAGCTTTGAAAGAGTAAGCTCAAGTTCATCTCTTCTATCCCTAAGTTCATTTGCGTGTTCTGTTGGTAAGGCTTCTTGTCCATAAATTTGTTTATTTATAGTAGCAATTTCTTCGCCAATTCTATTAATCTCATCAACTGTATTTTTAATATCATCATTTACTTTTTTTTGGATTTTATCTAAGGTTGCAAAAGTGTTATTAACGCTTTCTGTTAAGGTCTGAGAAGCTTTTACAAGGGCTATTTTTGTGGCATTTTCGTTGGGGTTAGATGCAAAATCATTCCAAGCTTTGTTATAATTTTCTAAATCTTGCAAAATTCCAGTATTTTGTAAGTCGGGAAAACGCTGCGCAATTTCTTGTAAAGTGGAAGCCATATATTTAGTATATTCTAGTTGAGTAGATGCACCTTTTAATTTATAGTAAGAATACTCATCATGCAAACGCACTATACTTTCTACAGCAGTTCCTGTACCTACTTGAACTCCACCTGTTGTAATATATCCATTTGTAGTTTGCACCACTCTTTGGCGTGTATAAAAAGTTGCATTAGCATTTGAGATATTATTTCCAGTTGTTGCGATTTGAACTTCGCTTGCCTTTAAGCCTGTAACACCTGTGTATAATGTTCCAAAAATACCCATTATAAATCCTTATACATTGATCTTGAAAATTGACTCTGGATTTGTCTTTTTATCTCCATAAGCATTATTTGTTCCATCATTGATATTAAACATTTTATTTACTAAGCCATCAAGAAAATCTTTGACAATAAGAACAAATTTAGCATACTCTTTGTTTTTACTATGAAGGTTTTGAAGATTTTTTTTAAGTAGATCTAGTTTTTGTTTATCTTCATCATCTAAGAGTTCACTAAGCCCTTTTGTAGAGCTATTATTTAGCTCAACTAAGGCAACATCAAGTTGTTTTTTAGCTGTAATAAATTCCGCGATAAGTTTGTTTTTTTCTTCTACACTTGGCGTTACACTCTCATGTTTAGCCACTTTGATATTTTCTATATCTTCTTCGGTTAAAGCAATAAGTTTTGCTAAGATAGCATTTACTTCATCAAGTCTTTGTTTAAGCATATTTTCTCCTTTTCTCTCTCTCAAAAAAAGGAGAATGAAAGTTTTTAGATTAAAGAGTCAGCAATCGCAGCAGCCGTAGCTTTTGTATCGATTTTATAAGTACCGTTTTTAATCTGCTCTGCGATTTTACTCGCTTTATCATTTTCCGTTTTTTGAGTATCGTTTGTTTTAGTTTCTTTATCTATTCTATTTGTATTTAATGCGGTATTTGCCACATAACTTTGTTGTATAGGATTGATCATTTCTGCCTCCTTGATCTTAGTTATAATCCTCTACAAACCATATCGACCTAAATTTAAAAAACTTAACCCCTTTCTTTTAAAAAATCGTATAATAATTTTGAAAAACCCATACCTCCACTTAAAGCTTTACTCATGGTATCATTATACATGGAAGAGTATATTTCATCGCTGGCATCTTTTCCAAAGAGTGAATTTTGACTTTTTAAAGATACATCTAAAACTTGCTTTAAAAAAAATGCCTCAAAAGCATCCGTTTGTTCTTTTAAGGCTTCATCTTCTTTGCTCTTTGTAACTATATCATTGTCATTTATTTTGATGCTTGATTCTAAACTTCTTGCTTTGGCTGCACGATCAAGTAAAGCGCTATTCATACTATAAGTATTTAAAAAATTATCCACTTTCATTAGATGATCTCCAAATCCGCGTTAATTGCACCTGCGCGCTTTAAATTTTCCATAATAGCGATAATGTCATTTGGGGTTGCTCCAAGTTTGTTAAGCATTCTAGCTATATTTGCAACTGTGCTTTTGGCATTGTTGATTCTTAAGGTATTTGAACTTGGATCTACAAAACCACCATCTTTCATATCGATTTCATTTTGATTAGCTACTGCGTTATTGTTTGGATCTATTTTTATAGTGATATCTTTATGAGTGATTAAAACAGGTTCTACCTCTACATCAACTCCAGCAATCACTGTTCCTGTTCTTTCATCGATGATAACTTTGCTTTGTGGTTTATAAGCTATATCTTGTTCTAAAACTCTTGCCATAAAATCAACATTTGAAAGATCTTCGGGTTTTTTGAGTTTTACTGTGCGAGAGTCGATGGCTTTAGCTACTTCTTCGCCAAAGACAGTATTTAAAACTCTTTCTATATCGTTTGCGGTTTTAAAATCCGCTACTTTTAAACTTAAGGTTAGATCATTGTTTTGGCTAAAATTTTGTGGAATTTCTCTTTCTACATTAGCTCCGCCCATTACAGTTGCAGCAGTTGAGTGAGAACCTGCTCCTCCTGGTCTAGGTGTTAAACCTCCTGTTGAGATAGAGCCTTGTGCTATAGCATAAATTTCACCATCAATCCCACGAAGTGCAGTTAGTAAAAGTGTTCCACCTTGTAAAGATTTTGCATCACCCATAGATGAAACGGTAATATCAAGTTTATCTCCGCTTTTTGCAAAGGCTGGAAGTTTGGCTGTAACCATAACAGCTGCGGTATTTTTTGATTTGATATCATTAGGATCTACTTTGATATTCATACCTTGCAAAAGGTTTGAGATAGATTGTAGTGTAAATTTAGAGCTTGTTCCATCGCCGCTTCCATTAAGCCCTACAACAAGTCCATAACCTATAAGTTGGTTATCTCTTACACCTACAGTATTTGCTACATCCTTGATTTGCACTGCAAAAATGCTTGTCATAAAGAGTAAAAATATCGTTAAAACTCTCATGGATTCTTCCTTTAATCTATTGTTGATGATAGATCAAGCAAAAAGTGTTCCAAGTGAGTTAAGAAGAGTAAAAACTTAAGCTAGTTGATCCAAATTTCTTTTCTTTGACTTTTTGAAAATTTTGGATTTTTTCGGGAGTTTTTATGGTTGAGTGGTGTTCAAAAATGATTAAATTTAAAGTCTTTAAATCTAAATTTTCTAAAAAATGATAAATTTTTTCATAAATATCACTAAAACCTTCTCTGATATCAAAAGGTGGGTCAAGATATAAGATGATTTCATTTTTTGAATTTTCTATGAGTTTAGGTAAAATTTCAAAAGTATTTGCATGGATCACTTCTAAATTTGGATCTATATTTTTAGCATTTTCTAAAGCAATTTTATAAGCTTTTATATCAAGTTCTATAGCATAAGCTTTTAAAGCATAATTACTTAGTGCTTCAGCCGCTATTAAAGCACTTCCGCCAAAGGCTTCAATGAAAATTTTACTTCTTAAATCTTCTCTTATTACATTAAAAACACAACTTTTGACTATGCTTTTAGTACTTCTTGTTGTTGTAAGACTAGGTAAAAGTAGTTTTTTCCCTTTGTATTTACCACTTTCTATATTTGTATAAAGCTTTGTTTCTTTAGTTTTTTTTGTTTTTTCTTTAGGAGGTTTAATTTCTTGTTTTTGAAGAAATTTTTTTCTTTTTTCATTGTGATTAAAAAAGTCTTTAACGCTTATAAATTCATCATTCATCATTAAGTGCTTTTACGAGTTTGTTTTTAAGATCTTTTATGGCAAGATCGATTTTATTTTCATAATCTTTTTTAAATTCCAAAGCAATAGCGTCAATTTTTTCTTCAAGCAGTCGTTTTTGTTCAAGTGCAAGTTGCAAAGCTGCTGCTTTTAAGGCATTATCAAATTCATTTAAAGACTCAAACAAGGCTTCTTTGCTAAATGGTATGCTTAAAAATGGAGAGTTTTTAGAGATGATAAATAAGGGTTTTGCGGTATGAATTTTTTCATCGCTAATGATGAAATCACAATTTTTTTTCATTACCAAATGATCTTTTAAAAAAAGTTCTAAAGTTTTTTCTATGATGAGATCTTTGCATTCTAAAGAGATTTTCATATCAAACTAACCTTTAAAGTGTGATTTTTTAATGATGGAGCTTGTATGCCTTCGATAAGGGCTAAAAACTCAAAACGGCTCAAAATATAAAAGTCTTCAAATTCCCTTCCACTTGTTTGCATAAGTTTTTTAGCACAAGTATCAAAAAGATAAAAATCTTTTTCTTCTTTTACTACCATAAAATCAGCCCCGCTATCATAAGCGTCCAAAACAATATCTGCGGCTATTTTATAGCTTAGCGTAGGATTTAGATTAAGCAAGCTAAAGCCATTATTTTTTATACTGTTTTCATAGGAAATAAATTTAGCCTTAAGTTTGGATTTTAAAGTATCGCAAGCATTAAAACCATAAAAAGCTATATTAAAATCTTTAAAATTATGTTTAATTTCTTTAAGTTCTTTGATCTCATTATCAAAAGCATTGGTTTTAGGTAAATCAAAGTGTAAAATATTTTTATCAAAAAGCCCTAAATTTAAAATTTCATTTTGTAGGTTTTTGATCGTTGTTTCTAAAATTTCATTTTTGCTTTCAAGATGATAAAAAATACCCTTTTCTTTATCTGCTAGAGTTTTTAAAATTTCTATCTTTTTTTCAGGATATTTTTCTATCATTTTTGAAGCCAAATAAAACACTCCATCGCCCATATATTCAGGAAGATAGTCTAAAATTTCACTTGCATAATATAAATAATCATATTTTGCATAAAGTTTTTTATCCTCTTCATTACCAAATTTTTCAAGATATTTGTATTTGTCTAAAAAATCATTTTTATCGATGATAAGATCTTTAATGGCTCTTTTTGTGCTTAAAGGCTCGATACAAAGACTAAAATCAAATTCTTTTGCTATTTTTTCTAAAGGTGTAAAAAGTGGTATGATTTGCTTATTTACAACTATGTAAGTATCTTCATCTTTATCAAAATCAAAATAAATATCATCATCTTGAACTTGCAAAAGCAGATCATAAAAACTTGCAAAATTTTCATAATTATCATAAATATAAGGTTTATAATAAGCCTCATAATCCTTGGTTTTATCAAATCTAAAAATTCTTAATTCTAATTTTTTCATGGTTTTTCCTTAAATATTTTTATATTATATAAAATTTTTCTAAAATTCACTAGAATTTAAAAGGAAATTTTATAAAATCACGCATTATGAACAAAGAAGATTTTATTATCAAAGCTTTTTTAAATGAAAAAAATGGCGATGATGGAGCTATTATTGATGATTGGTGTTTTAGTAAGGATTTGTTTTTTGAAAATGTGCATTTTAAAAGAGAGTGGTTTAGCTTAGAGCAAATTGCTACAAAAGCAATGCTTGTTAATATCTCAGATGCTATTTCAATGAATGCTGTACCAAAATACGCACTTTTAGGACTTGCTTTACCAAAAAATTTAAGCGAAAATGAGATCAAAGCCTTGCAAAAAGGTTTTTTAAAAACAGCTAGGAAATTTAATATAAAAATCATAGGCGGTGATACTATAAGCAATGATAAAATAGACATTAGTCTTACTATCATTTCAAAGATTAACGATAAAGCTGTTTTTAGAAAAGGTTTAAAAAAGGGGCATTTACTTGCTTATACGGGAAAATTAGGACGAAGTTTAAAAGGGCTTGAAATTTTACAAAATGGGGGCACTTTAAAACCAAACCATGTATTTATAAAGCCAAAATTAAGAGCTAGTTTTTTTTATGAAGTCGCACCTTTAATTTCTTGTGCTATGGATATTTCAGATGGTTTAAGCAAGGATTTATCAAGACTTTTAGCCTTAAATAAATGCGGTATTTCTTGGTTTAAAAAGCTTGATGATTATACGCTTTATAGCGGAGAAGAATATGAAATTTTGTTTGCTTTTGATGAAAAAGAGCGTCAAAATATAAAAACAATAGCCAAAAAACACGGCGTGAAATTAAATATCTTTGGAAAAGCAGTGAAAGGAAAATATGAATTTAGAGGAAGAGAACACCATTTTTAAGCCTTTGTATAGTTTAAAACACAGTCCTATTAATGCGTATTTTAGTAAAAATAGCGATGATTTTGTAGTGCGTGAAAGGCCTTTGTATGAATTTAGCGGTAAGGGTGAACATCTTATTTTGCATATCAATAAAAAAGATTTAACCACAAATGAAGCTTTAAAAATTTTAAGCGAAACAAGCGGGGTTAAAATAAGAGATTTTGGTTATGCAGGGCTTAAAGATAAGCAAGGATCAACCTTTCAATACCTTTCTATGCCTAAAAAATTTGAGAGTTTTTTGTCAAATTTTTCTCATCCTAAACTTAAAATTTTAGAAATTTTTACCCATGAAAACAAGCTAAGAATAGGGCATTTAAAAGGAAATACTTTTTTCATACGCTTAAAAAAAGTTTTACCAAGCGATGCTTTAAAACTAGAACAAGCTTTGATGAATTTGGATAAACAAGGTTTCGCGAATTATTTTGGTTATCAGCGTTTTGGAAAATTTGGGGATAATTATAAAGAAGGGTTTGAAATTTTGCGTGGTAAAAAGATGAAAAATGTAAAAATGAAAGAGTTTTTAATTTCAGCTTTTCAAAGTGAGCTTTTTAATCGCTATTTGAGTAAAAGAGTGGAGTTGTCACATTTTGCAAATGATTTTAGCGAAAAAGAATTGATCCAAATTTATAAAATTTCTAAAGAAGAAGCTAAGGAGCTTAAAAAACAAGAACAATTTTTTAAGCTTTTAAAAGGTGAGGTTTTAGGGCATTATCCTTTTGGAAAATGTTTTTTATGTGAGGATTTGAGTGCTGAGCTTGAGCGTTTTAAGGCAAGAGATATAAGCGCTATGGGGCTTTTAATCGGTGCTAAGGCTTATGAAACAGGAGAAGGTTTGGCCTTAAATTTAGAAAATGAAATTTTTAAAGATGCTTTGGAGTTTAAGGCTAAAATGCAAGGTTCAAGACGCTTTATGTGGGGATATTTAGAAGAGTTAAAATGGCGTTATGATGAAGAAAAAGCTCATTTTTGTATAGAGTTTTTCTTGCAAAAAGGTTCTTATGCCACTGTGGTTTTAGAAGAAATTTTGCATAAAAATTTGTTTGAATGAAATGATTGTGAGTTAAATTTTATGTGATTTTTACTTTAGAATTTATTGCAAAAATGATATTTAAATTTTAAATTTAGGTATGATTATATCAATTTAATTTTTAAAATAGGAGTAAAAATGAAAAAGATTTTAACAAGTGCTTTGGCTTTAGGAGCTATGACTTTGATTATAGGTTGTGGCGATGGCGATTTAGTCGAGTTAAAGAACAATGGCAACGATCAAGCTATGTTTGATTTAGGTAATCAAGAGATTATGAAAAAATATCCAAATTATAAGCTTTATGATTATACTTCAGTCAGAGCAATTAGTGATTTTAAAGATCCAGAAGGTAAAATCAAAGAAATGAAGCGTGATTTAGAAATAGATAAAACTCCATACTCAAACTATGTTTTCTTATTAAATCCAAACGATAAAAAAGACTATAAAGTTGTGAGTGTTTATTGCGATAAAGACTTTAAGAAAAGAATTTATTGTTCTGTGAATGATGCTTTTAGGTTTTATGCAAGATAATAAAACAAGCGGGAAATTCCCGCTATCTTTCTAATTCTTTTTATACCGACACTTTGCAGAAATTACTTATTTTTAAGCCTGTTACTCCGCTTTTAAGGCAATTAAAACGCCTTCTATCATTTTTTTGATATCTCCATCAAGGATATTATCCACTTGAGAAAAAGCTTCTCCGCTGCGATTGTCTTTGACTTGCTGATAAGGGAAAAGTACATAAGAGCGGATTTGATGCCCCCAGCCTATCTCGCTTTTTTCTCCGGCATTAGCACTATCTTGTTGTTTCATGAGTTCAAGTTCATAAAGGCGAGATTTTAGCATTTTAAAAGCGGTAGCTTTGTTTTTGTGCTGACTTCTGTCATTTTGGCATTGTACAACTATGCCGGTTGGAAAATGCGTGATTCTCACAGCCGATTCTGTTTTATTGACATGTTGTCCGCCTGCACCACTTGCTCTGTAATAATCTATTCTTATGTCTTTTTCTTCGATTTCAATTTCTATATCATCATCAAGTTCAGGGCTTACCATAACACTTGAAAAGCTTGTATGGCGGCGTCCTGCACTATCAAAAGGAGAAGTTCTTACCAAACGATGGATACCATTTTCAGCTTTTAAATAACCATAAGCATTTTCTCCTTTAACTAAAAAGCTCACATCTTTAAGTCCTGCTTCTTCGCCTTCTTGAAAGTCTAAAGTTTCGACTTTAAAACCTTCTCTTTCACAAAATCTTAAATACATTCTATAAAGTATGCTTGCCCAGTCATTACTTTCCGTTCCACCCGCACCTGGGTGAATGGAAACAATAGCATTTTTACCATCATTTTCTCCGCTTAAAAGCATGGAAATTTCAAGACTTGTGATGGTATCTTCAAGTTTTGGTGCGTCATTAAATAAAGCTTCAAGCGTTTCTGTATCGTTTTCGCTATTAGCCAGATCAAAAAGTTCGCTTGCGTCATTTAGGGCATTAAAAGCATTTTCATAGTTTTTAAGTAGATTGGTGATTTTGGTTTTTTCTTTGCCTATGATCCCTGCTTGTTTTACATCGCTCCAAAAAGAAGGAGAATTTTCAAGCTCTTCGATTTCTTTAAGCCTTGTTTGGATATTTTCAGGCTTGATGATGGAGGCTATGTTGCCGACTTTGTTTTTTAAAGTTTTTAAAAGTTCGCTAAATTCGTAATTATCCATAAAATTTCTTTGCTATAATTATATTTTTAAAGTCAAAAATTATATCAAAAGAAAACTTTAATATAGGAAAAAAATGTCAAAACTTTATCTTATGTCTTTAGGTTGTAATAAAAATTTAGTCGATAGTGAGATCATGCTAGGGCGCCTTAGTGCTTATGAACTTTGCGATGAACCAAGTAAAGCCGATGTTTTAATCGTAAATACCTGTGGTTTTATCGATAGCGCAAAAAAAGAAAGTATTAATGCGATTTTGGATTTGCACGAACAAAGAAAAAAAGATTCTCTTTTGGTGGTTACGGGTTGTTTGATGCAGCGTTACCGCGAAGAACTTATGAAAGAACTTCCTGAGGTTGATCTTTTCACAGGTGTGGGTGATTATGAAAGAATCGACGAAATGATACTTAAAAAAACAAATTTATTTTCAAATTCGACTTATTTACAGAGTGAAAATTCCAAACGCATTATCACAGGTTCAAATTCCCATGCTTTTATAAAAATTGCCGAAGGTTGCAACCAAAAATGTTCTTTTTGTGCTATTCCAAGTTTTAAAGGCAAGTTAAAATCTCGCGAAATAAGTAGCATTGTAGCTGAGCTTAAAGATTTGGTAGCTAGAGGTTATAAGGACTTTTCTTTTATTGCACAAGATACAAGTTCTTATTTGTTTGATAAGGGTGAAAAAGATGGACTTATACGCTTAATCGATGAGGTCGAAAAAATCAAAGGTATAAGAGCGGCTAGAATTTTATATCTTTATCCTACGAGTGCGAGTGAAGCTTTGATCAAACGCATTATAGCTTCTGAAATTTTTGTAAATTATTTTGATATGCCTTTGCAGCACATAAGTGATAATATGCTTAAAATCATGAAGCGTGGGGCAAATAACACAAGACTTAAAGAAATGCTAAATTTAATGAAAAGTGCGCCAAATAGCTTTTTACGCACGGGCTTTATCGTAGGGCATCCAGGTGAAAGTGAGGCAGATTTTGAAGAGCTTTGTGAGTTTGTTAAAGATTTTGGTTTTGATAGGATAAGCGTTTTTGCGTATTCTAAGGAAGAAGATACAGCCGCTTTTGATATGGAGCAAGTGCCTTTTAAAGTGATCAATAAAAGACTTAAAATCATAGAAAAAATTGTTGATGAAGTGATAGAAAAAAGTTTTGAAAAAGAAGTAGGGCAAAAGCGTTTAGTAGTTTGCACAGGAGAAAGTAGCGAGGGAGAGTTTTTTATCGCAGCTAAAGATCTAAGATGGGATAGAGAGATTGATGGGGAAATTCTTATTAATGAAAGCGAATGTGGAAATTTGGAAATGGGGCAAATTTATGAATGTGAAATTTTACAAAACCTTGATAAAAAACTCCTTGCTAAGGCTTTAAGAAAAGTAGATGCAAATTAAAGATGAAATTTTAGCCCTTTTAAAAAGGGGTAAAAATTTACTCGCTTTTTCTTATGGAAGTGATTCTAGTGTGCTTTTTTATCTTTTAATGCAAGAAAAGATCGACTTTGATCTTGTGATGATAAATTACAAAACTAGAAAAAATAGTGATTTAGAAGAGTTAAAAGCCAAAGAACTTGCTTTAAAATTTCATAAAAAAATTTTCATAAAACACGCTCCTAAATTTCAAAGTAACTTTGAAAAAAAAGCCAGAGATTTTCGCTATGATTTTTTTGAAAAAATTTGTCTTGAGCAAGGTTATGACCATCTTATCTTAGCCCATCATTTAAACGATCAATTTGAATGGTTTTTGATGCAACTTTCACGAGGCGCAGGTTTGGCTGAAATTTTAGGTATGCAAGAGTGTGAAAAACGCTCAAATTATACACTTTTACGCCCTTTACTCTTTATAAGTAAAGATGAAATTTCATCTTTTTTAAAAGAAAAAGATATTTTTTATTTCCATGATGAAAGTAATGAAAATGAAAAATATTTTAGAAATTATATAAGAAAAAATTTCTCTAATGCCTTTGTGAGTGAATTTCATCAGGGTTTAAAAAGAAGTTTTTCTTATCTTGATAAAGATAGGAAAAAACTTTATGATTTTGAAAATATCAAAGAAATTCAAGGACTTCTTATTTGCCCTAAAAATGAAAGTTTGATTGCTAGAGCGGTGAAAATGAAAGGTTTGCTTTTAAGCACGGCACAAAGAAAAGAGCTTTTAAAAGGTGATTGTGTTTTAGGTGGTAAAATAGCACTTGTATATAAAAACGAACAAGCTATTGTTTTTGAGTATGAAACTTGTCAAAAATTACCTAAAAATTTTAAAGAAGAGTGTAGAATAGCTAAAATTCCAAGACTTTTAAGAGCTTATTTATACAATCATAAAATCGATATTTCAAGCCTTAGCTTTTAGTTTTAAAATTCTTTGATAGCCTAAATGTGTGAGAAAAATCACAAAAAACACTTGCAAAAAAAGTCCTAAAAGTGGTACTGATGAGAGTAGATAAAAACAAAGAGTGCTAAATTTAAACTCTAAAGGCGAAAAATCAGAATGAAAATTTTTAAAACTTTCTTTGTCTAAAATCGTGCTTGTAACATCAATCATTAAAAGTTTGTGAAAGAGATAATAAAAAGCAAGATAATATACAAAAATATTGATAAAAGGTAAAAATAAAGCCAAGGTGCAAAGCAATAAAATCCCTATAAATTTTATAAATATTTTAAAAATTTCAAAGATAGTTTTTAGGGTTGAAACTTCGTTTGTATTATCATAATGGTAATATTTTTGGTTGATTTCTTTAGCGATAAAAGGAGTAAGAAAAGAAGTGATAAAAAGGGCTAAAAAAACCGAAGCAAAAACAACAATAAAACCTGAAAATAAAAAACTTATGATGGTGATTAAAATTTGTACAAAATGAAGGGCATAAAACCACGCCCAAAACGAATCTTCTCCAACGCTAAATAAAGAATTAAAATAATCAAGCAAGGCCGAAAAGCCAAGTACTCCTAAAAAAAGCATCAGTATAAGGCTAAAAATCAAAGGAATTAAGGCAAATTTTAAAAATTTAAGACTTAAAAAATCTTTGATTGCAAGTTTTAAAATATCCAAATTATGCCTTTTTGTAGCATTCTTCTAGTTTTTTATAAATAGTATCAAAATCAAGCTCTTGTTCTAAAATTTGAGCTAAAACTTCATTGTCTTCTTTGCCATTCCAAGTTTTTTTATAGCTACCATCTTTGTAACCATGGTTTTGTCTAAAGATATTTAAAAAATTTTTACCTATGTAGGTTTTATAAAGAATTTCAAGATTAAGCCCACATTTAATAGCTAGGGTAAAATAGGTTGAAAGTAATTCTCCAAGATTAAATCCAAAGCCACTGCATTTATGGATAATAAGCTCTATATCATTTAAAATACTATAAATATCACTCTCATTAGGATGCTCTTCTTCTTTGCAAAAATCCTGAAATACACTTACTGAAATCACTTCATTGGCTATAATTTTAAAATCATTTCCATTTTTATTGCGATATTCTTCAAGTAAAAGACTTAAGATAAAATGCCAAATATCGACAATCTCTATGCGTACATTTTCCCAATTTGTTGGACTTGAAATGTTTTTCCAATGTTTCCATGTAAAAGAGTCTATAAGTTCTGCACATTCCATATAAATACAGCGTCTCCAACTGATCAGTTTTCCTTCTTTGGTATAGCCATTTTCCCAATTTAAGCCATTGGTTTCATCGTTGAGTTTTTGTTGGAGTTTGAGCATATTTTCTAAAATTTCGATATTTGTCATTTAAAAACTCCTTGATAATTTTTAATATTATATGATTTAAGCGTAAAGATTTAAACTATCATCTGTCTTATCTTGATTTTCCTTGGCTTTTTCTTGTTGTTTTTCAAGTTGTTTTTTCATTTGTTCTAAAACTTCATCAAGAAGTTTTTTGCTATCTTCAAGCATAGAAGCATTGATATCTTTATCATCTGTTTGATTTTGTTTTAGTAAATCACTGAGTTTATTTGTAAAATTATTCATAATAGCATTTTGATGGTTTTCATCATTTGGTGTTGGTAGAACATTTGCCATTTGCATAGCTGATTCTATAATTTCTTTTGGTTTTAACTCTCCGACTTTAGAATTTGCTAAAAAGTCTTTGATCATAGGTTCAACTTCTTTCATAGCATTTTTAATCTCATCAAGATCATTTTGTGTGAGTTTAGAGCCTTCAAAAGTAAAGCTAAAGCCATACTGACGTTTAAGATTAAGAGTTTTACCTTCTTCATTATTTGCATAACTTACACTTTGATTGTCATACATAGATAAGGCTAAATGTTTGCCACTTTTTGTTGTATAATCCATCGAAAAACTTTGGTTTTTGCTAGCATCAATTTGCATTTCTTCCCCTTATATTTATAGTTTATAAAATTATAATCGGTTATTTTTAAAAATATTTTAGTATAATTTTACAATATGGATGAAAGAATTTTAGAATTTATAAAAAATGAGCAGCTTTTATCTTGGGCTATGATTGATGAAAAAGGTGTTTATACAGCTAGTGCTTTTTATGTTTTTGATGAGAAGAATTTAGCTTTTATTATCGCTTCTCATGAAGATACTAAGCATATAAGATTAGCTAGTGAAAATTCAAGTATAGCACTTAATATAGCCAAAGAAAGCAAAATAGCCTTTTTAAAAGGTGTGCAAGCTAAGGCCGAGTTTAAAATGGCAAACAAGGAACAAATGAAAATTTATTTTTCTAAATTCCCCTTTGCTAAACTTGATAAAAGTGTAAAAATTTATGCCTTAGAGCTTTTTTGGCTTAAATTTACTAACAATGCTTTAGGACTTAGTAAAAAACTTGAGTTTTGTAAAAAATAAATTTTTATGATTTTGTTTAAAAAAATGAGTTATGATTATAGTTTATGTAAATTGTTAGGTATAGAAAATAAATGTTAAATGTAATTCACGCTTTATTTTTTAGAGAGTTAAAAACTAGATTTGGTGCTAATAGGCATTTGGGTTATCTTTGGGTAGTTGGAGAACCAATGTCAATAACACTTGCTATTACAGTAATTGTTACCATTATAAGAGAATATCATCATCAAGTTATGCCTGAAGGAATTTCTATTTTTATGTTTTTAATTTCAGGTATTATGCCTTATTTTATGTTTAGAAGTATAGTAACTCAGCTTATGAATGGTACTCAGGCAAATTTGGCTCTTTTTGCTTATAAACCTGTAAAGCCTATACATGTATTTATTGCTAGAACTTTGCTTGAATTTTGTATTTATTTTGTGATTTTTATCACTGTGCTTTTTTTTGCAGGATGGTTTTTTAGATTTGATGTATTTCCTGTTCATCTACTTGGAGTTTTATTTTGTATTTTTTTACTTATGTGCTCAGCTTTTGCTTTGGGGATTTGTTTTGCTATTGTTTGGCATTTTGTAGAATCTTTAAGAGCTTTGCTTATTTATTTTAGTATATTGGTTTATTGGACTTCAGGTATTATACTTCCTACTTGGTTAACCCCTCGTCCTTTACTTGATATACTATATTATAATCCCTTACTTCATATTTTTGAACTTTTAAGATTTAATTTCTTTGAGAATTATCCTTTGCAAGATGAATATAGTTATTTTTATGCTATATTTTGGATTTTACTTGTTTTATTTATAGGACTTTTTATCTATTATTATAACAGACAAGCTTTAACGGCGGCAAAAAAAGAATGATAAAACTAATTAATCTAACAAAATCTTATCCTTTATTTAGCGGTGGAAGACATTATGTTTTTAAAAATTTTACTTTTGAATTTCCTGAAAATTGTAGTATAGGATTGATGGGGGGCAATGGTGCAGGTAAGTCCACTCTCATGAGACTTCTAAGCGGGGCAGAGCTTCCTGATAGTGGCAAGATAATTACTAATAAAAAATTATCTTGGCCTTTGGGTTTAAACGGAGCTTTTCAAGGTTCTTTAACTGCTAGAGATAATGCTAAATTTGTAGCTAGAGTGTATGGATATAAGGGTAAAGAACTTCAAGAAAAAGTAAAATTCGTAGAAGATTTTGCAGAACTTGGGAAATTTTTTGATGAGCCTATGAAGACTTATTCTTCGGGAATGAGTGCTAGGATAGCTTTTGGACTTAGTATGGCTTTTGATTTTGATTATTATTTAATTGATGAAGCAGGAGCTGTTGGAGATCCTGCTTTTAGGGAAAAAAGCGTGAAATTATATAAAGAAAGATTAAGCAAATCAAAAGTGATTATAGTATCTCATAATGTAGCTGAAATTAAAGAATGGTGTGATAAAATAATTTATATGAAAAATGGACAAATTACGGTTTATGATGATATAGACGAAGGAATAGCTGTATATCAAGGAAAAGCTTAATGGAAGAAAATAAAACTTTATTAGAAAAAATCAAAGATTTAAGTATATTTGATTCTTTTAAAATTGTTTGGTTTATAATGATTTTTGTTGTGATTTATTATACATTGATTGCAGCACCAAGATATGTAAGCACGATGATTTTAGATGTTAGATCAACAAGTGGAGAAAGTGTTCAAACAAGTGGAATCTTGTCTTTGCTTAGTAGTACTTCTACAGCAAGCGAAGATTTAAATTATCTAAAAGGTTATATAGAATCAAGTGATATGTTAAAGATTTTGGATGAAAAAATCAAACTTAAAAATCTTTATCAAGAACAACATATAGATTTACCTTTTAAAATTTGGGATTCAAGCTCGATAGAATCTTATCTTAAATACTACCAAGCAAGAGTTAAGGTTCATACGGATGAAACCACTAAACTTTTAAAAGTTGAAGTAGAGGGTTTTACACCTAAATCAGCTCATTTGATTGCTCAAACTATTATGCAAGAAAGCGAAAAGTTTATCAACGAAATCTCTCATAAAGCAGCTAGAGAGCAAATGGCTTTTGCTGAAAATGAAGTACAAAAATACAAAGAACGATATCAAAAAGCACAAAATGATTTGATTGCTTTTCAAAATAAATATGGAGTTTTTGACCCTTTAAAGCAAGCTGAAACTAAAGCAAGTTTGGTTGCGCAAATTGAGGCTAATCTAGCTCAAAAAGAAGCTAAACTTTTAACTTTACAAAGCTATATGAATGATGCAGCACCTGAAGTAGTAGCACTTAAAGCAGAAATTGAAGCGATTAAAAAACAGCTTTTAAGGGAAAAATCTAAAATTTCAGCTAACAATTCTTCTCAAAAGCTTAATGATTTGGCTGCTAAATTTCAGGATTTAACTATAGAAGCTACTTTTGCGCAAAAAGCTTATGAAGCAGCTTTAAAAGCTTATGAAAGTGCTAGAATAGAAGCATTAAGAAAAATAAAACAACTTGTCATCATTCAAAGTCCAGATGTTCCAGAAAGCGCAAAATATCCTGAAAGAATTTATGATATTTTAACAGCATTTATTGTATTATCTTTGATTTTTGGGATTGTTAAATTTATTAAAATGATAATAGAGGAGCATAAGTATTAAAATGAAAAAAATATTAATTTTATTTTTTAGTTGTATTTTATGTTTTGGAGCTGTGGATGTTTCACAAATCATTTCAGCAGAGGATCAAGGTTCTACTACAACTAGCATAGATCAAAATTTAAACTCAAATTATAATATAGCAAATAAAGAAAATAATTTTACAAAAATTCATCAAATTTTAGTATTTGGTGCTCATCTTTTTAATGGAAATTTTAAAAATTACAATCAAAGAGTTTATAACCCAGATTATAAGATCGCAGTTGGCGATCAAATTAGTCTTAAAATTTGGGGAGCTGTTGAGTTTTCGCAAGTTTTAGTGGTGGATTCTCAAGGAAATATTTTTATCCCTAAAGTAGGAGCTGTAAATTTATTAGGTGTGAAAAATAGTGCTCTTGTAGGTGTTATAAAAGCGCGTGTTAATAAAATCTATAAAAGCAATGTTTTTGTTTATGCAGATATGAATGCTTATCAAAATGTCAGTGTTTTTGTAACAGGAAGTGTTAATGCTCCAGGACTTTATCAAGGACTTAGTTCGGATTCAGTGATCCAGTATCTTGATAAAGCAGGGGGTATAAATTTAGAATATGGAAGTTTTAGAGATATTCAAATTTTGCGCAATAACAGCGTGATAAAAAATATCGATTTATATGATTTTTTGCTAAAAGGGCAAATGGATCTTTTTCCTTTTAGAAGCGGAGATGTTATTTTAGTAGGAAATGTTCAAAATTACGCTTTTGTTAATGGTGATGTGCAAAGACCTTTTCGTTTTGAACTTTCAAATGATATTAAAACTTTAGCTGACTTAGCTAGAGTATCAGGTGCTAAACCTATCGTGACTAATGCTATTGTAAAAAGTTATGGTGAAGATCATAAACTTGATGTCAGTGCTTATAATAAAATACAATTTTCAAAAGTTTTGCTTAGAACGGGAGATGAGGTAGAATTTCACCCTGAGTATGTTTCTGAAAATATAACTATAAGTGTAAATGGTGAGCATAATGGTTTAAAAACTTTAGTTGTAGGTAAAGGAACGACTTTAGAAGATATTTCTAAACTAATCAAGGCTAATCCACAATCAAACATGCAAGCTTTGCAAGTATTTAGAAAAAGTGTAGCTAGAACTCAAAAAGAACTTATCAATGCTCAGCTTAAAGAGCTTGAAACTCTAGCTTTAACTAGCAGTTCTGTTACAGCTCAAGGCGCAGCTATAAGAGCTCAACAAGCAAAAACGATTTTAGAATTTATCCAAAGAGCTAAGCAAGTAGAGCCTAAGGGTCAAATTGTCATCGATAATCCAAAGTCTTATAATTCGGTTATTTTAGAAGATGGTGATACTATTAATGTACCAAGTAAGAATAATCTCATCATAGTTCAAGGCGAGGTTTCTTTACCTGGGGCTTTTGTGTATGATAAAGGAAAAGATTTAAGATATTATATCAATCTTGCAGGAGGTTATGGAGAAAGAGCGGATACTTCAAAAGTTTTGGTGATACGAAGCAATGGAAAAGCTGAAAAATATCATAGTGGTATAGATATGAAACCAGGTGATTCTGTGTTGGTATTGCCAAAAGTAGATAGTGAGAATTTGCAAATTTTTTCAATGTTGACTCAAATTCTTTATCAAATTGCTATCGCAACCAATGTTGTGCTTAATCTTTAAGGTTTAAAAATGAATACTCTTGAAATAGCTAAAGAAGTTTTCGAAAAAGAAGCGCAAGCTATTTTAGATTTGGCTAAAAATTTAGATGAAAATTTTAATCAAGCTATAAATTTAATGCTAAATACCAAAGGGCGTTGCATAGTTAGTGGCATGGGTAAATCAGGTCATATAGGCGCTAAGATAGCAGCTACTTTAGCAAGTACAGGAACGCCAAGCTTTTTCATCCATCCAGGAGAGGCTTTGCATGGAGATCTTGGAATGTTAACCCCTGAAGATGTTTTAATTGTTATTTCAAATTCAGGAGAAACTGAAGAGATTTTAAAAATCATTCCAGCTATAAAAAAGCGCAAAATTCCACTTATAGTAATGTGTGGTAAAAAAAATTCTACCCTTGTAAAGCAAGGCGATATATTTTTAAATATAGCTGTGGAAAAGGAAGCTTGTCCTTTACAGCTTGCTCCTATGTCTTCAACAACGGCAACTTTGGTTATGGGAGATGCTTTAGCAGCTGCTTTGATGAAAGCAAGAAATTTCAAGCCTGATGATTTTGCACTTTTTCACCCAGGGGGAAGTTTGGGACGTAAGCTTTTAACTAAAGTAAAAGATCTTATGGTTTCAAGCAATCTTCCTATAGTGCATCCTGATACTGAATTTAATGATCTTGTTGATGTGATGACTAGTGGAAAGCTAGGGCTTTGTGTGGTGCTTGAAAATGAAAAATTGGTTGGTATCATCACTGATGGAGATTTGCGTCGTGCTTTAAAGGCAAGTGATAAGCCAAGATTTGATTTTAAAGCTAAAGAAATCATGAGTACAAATCCTAAAGTAGTCGATGCTGATGCTATGGCAAGTGAAGCAGAAGAAATCATGCTAAAATATAAAATTAAAGAAATTATAGTAGGGAAAGAAGAAAAAGTTGTAGGTATTATCCAGCTTTATGCTATAGGAAATGTTTAATGGCTCTTTTATCTGTTATTATCCCTTTTGGTTTAAGTAAGGAGCGTCCTTATATAGAAGAAAGGGTTATTGAGAAAGCTAAATCTTTTCAAAGTGATGAGAATATAGAATTTATTTTTGTTGAAGGATATTCATCTAAAGATCATGAGCTTAAAAATTTTATCCAAACAAACCATCATATTTATCTTAAAGATATGGATCAAAAAGCTTTTTCTCAAGGAAGATGTAGGAATTTAGGAGCAAGTTATGCGCATTCAAATGTTCTTTTATTTTTGGATGTGGATTGTTATATTTCTTTGGATAATTTTGAAAAAATTTTAAAACTAGCTCAAATTAAAAATATTTCTCAAAATATCAATGCTTTGGTAGTTTTACCCGTAGTGTATCTTAATAAAGAAGCTAATGAAAAATTAAAACAATACGATGAGAAATTTTGGGATATTTTAATACAAGAGGATTTATTTACGGCAAAAAATACTTGGGTAAAATTTTTTTCCCCAAGTTCTACTTCAAGTATCGTGATAAATAAACATCAGTTTTTAAGATTGGGCGGAAATGATGAAAATTTTATCGGGCATGGTTATGAAGATTTTGATCTTTTTGCTAGAATTTTAAAAACTTGTGTGAGTTTTGAAAAAATGCCTGTTAATTTAAGCTATGATGCTAGAAATTGGAATTTTTTTGACTTTAAAGGTTTTAGATCTTGGTTTTCATTACTTGGTTATGAGGCTTGTTTTTATGGAATTTATATGTATCATTTTTATCATATAGAACCCAATCAAAATGCTTATATGCAAAATAAAGATAAGAATCATCGGCTTTTTTATAAGCATTTAAAAAATATCAAAAAACACGATTTAAAACCTTTGCAAGTTTTTAAAGCTAAAGGTGAAAAAGTTTTAATGCTTTTTAAAGATCAAAATTATGATTTTAAGGATATTAGTGTTTATGTGGGAGAAATTATCTATAAAAATATAAGTGATTTTTTTATAGCTAAAGAGTTAAAATATGAACCTTTGTTGGATTTTTTGCAACAAGAAAAAATCACTAAAATATTTTTGGATGCAAGTATAAAAGAAGAAATTGATGGTATAGATTATTGTGATATTTTTTATTTTCAAAAAGGAATTTTACCTCATTCTTGGTTTTTTGGAAAAAATTTAGATTTAGATTATAAACAAGATTTAAATTTAAGCGAGCAAAAACTTTATCAAATGAAAAAATATTTTTTAACTTTAAAGAAGAATGAAAAAAAAGTTATCTTGGATTTTTTAAGTCAAAACAATGACGATGAGCATGATTTGTATGAAATGCTTTATTATTTGATTAACGAGCTTTATAGTTTTGAGCATGATGGAATTTTTTATCAAATCATCATTGATAAAGAAAAAATGCTGATGGCGCAAAAATATGATAAAAGCTTTTATCCTTTAAGATCTTTTGTTTATAAACCTTATTTGTATGAGCTTAGAAGCATAAGACCTTTTTCATTTTTGATGAAAATTTTAGGTTTAGAGTATCTTGGCGCTATGATTTCACATACTAAATTTTATCGCTTGGCAAGAAAATTGTTTTTTAATCCTAAGGGGTTTTTTGAGGATTTGAGAGCTAAAAAGAATGCAAATGTATAAATGTTTAGTTAAACCTAAAATTTCTGTTATTATCCCTTCTTATAATTCGGCTAAATATATCAAAGAATGTTTAGACAGTGTGATTTTTCAAAGTTTAAAAGAGATTGAAATTTTATGTATAGATGCGTATTCAATTGATGGAACTATAGATATATTAAAATCATATGAAAAGCAAGATAGTAGAATTAAAATTATTTTTTCAAAAAAAAAGAGTCTGGGTTATCAAATTAATCTAGGATTAAAAGAAGCTAAAGGAGAATATTTTACAATAGTTGAAAGTGATGATTATATAAAAATAGATATGTGTGAAAAACTTTATAGATTAGCCCGCAATCAAGATTGCCAAGTAGTTAAATCTGATTTTATTGGCTTTAAAGATAAAAGAAGCCAAAGAGTTTTTAAAAACCTCTCTATATGTTATGATCAAACTTTGTATAATAAAAAAACTAATTCGTATTTAAATCCAAGTATTATTATAAATTCTTGGAATATGAATCAATCTAGTCTTTATAAAATGGATTTTATAAAAAAATATGATATAAGAGCAAATGAAACACAAGGAGCTTCTTATCAAGATATAGGATTATGGTTTCAAATTTTAAGTTTGGCTTCAAGTATTTATTTCTATAAAGAAGGGTTTTATTTTTATAGACAAGATAATGAACATGCTTCAGTTAAGAGTAAAGATAAAATATATTGCGTTTGTGATGAGTTTGAGTTTTTAGATAAGTTTCTTGATAAAAATTTAGAGCTTAAAAGTAGATTGCAAGATGTTTTTTATTATTTTAAATTTAAAATGTATTTATGGAATTTAAGGCGTATTGATGATAAGTATAAGTTAGAATTTTTATATAAATTTTCGCAAGATTTTTCACTTATTTATGATAAGTTAGATAAAACAGTGTTTAAAGCTAGTGAAATATCTGAAATTTCTTGCATTATTCAAGATCCTAGCAAATACTATAAAAAATATAATAGTGTTTTTTATAGTATAAAAAAAAAGATTTTTAGAATAAAAAGAAAATATTTTAGGTAAAAGATGAATAAAACAGTAGGTGTAGTTATCCCAATCTATAATGTAGAAAAGTACTTAAAAGAATGTTTAGATAGTGTTATTAATCAAACTTATAAAAATTTACAAGTTATACTTGTAAATGATGGTAGCACAGATGAAAACTCATTTAATATAGCTAAAGAATATACTTTAAAAGATGAAAGATTTATACTTTTTGATAAAAAAAATGGTGGTCATAGTTCTGCTAAAAATGTCGGCATAGAGTATTTTAGTGGAGAATATATACTTAAAAATAAAACTCAAATTTTAGAAAAAAATTCTTTAATCGAATTTAATATAGAAGGTAATAATCCCTATGAAATTTATACAGTGTATAAAAGTTATAAAGCTTTTCATGCTACTAAAGATTTAGCTGATTTTATTTATCCTAGTATAGATTATATTATCTTTTTAGATTCTGATGATTATTGGGAGCTTGATTGTATAGAAGAGTGTGTAAAAAGAATGAATGATGTTGATGTTCTTTGGTTTGATTATAAGTTTTTAAATAAAAATAAAGCAACTCAAATGGAAATTTATAATTACGCAAAAGAACAAATCATTACTCCTTTGCAATGGTTAAAAAGGACTAGAGAAATAGGTAATTATTTATTTTGGTATGCTTGGCAAGGAATGATTGACTTTACTTTTTTGCAAAAAATTAATATTAAATTTATCAATCAGATCATCCATGAAGATCATCATTTTGGTATAGCACTTTTTTCTATGACTGATAATATATATATATATCCTGAGAAAAAGTATATATATCGTTTTAGAGAAAGCAGTATAAGCAATCAAAAACAATATAGCATAAATACTAACTCTTATTTGTATGCTTTATATATAGAATTTGATAAAAATACCTATGAATTAAAAAGGTACCAAATGTCTATGAATTGGATTTTTACTTGTTTGGAATTGATAAAAGTTTTAAAATATAATTCAAATAATGAAATATCAATCCTTGTTGAACAAACATTTTTGCCTACTTTGCTTGATAGAACTTTGATTATTTTTTTTATAGATAAAGATCCGTTGTTACTTAAAAATAAACTGCAAGAATTAAAAGATTATTTTGAAAAATTTCATTTAAGTGGAGCAGAATGTCTTAAATATCAATTGTCTTATCGTTTAGGGCAATTTGTTTTATCTAATTATAGAAGTTTAAGAGGTTTAATAAAAATTGTTTTAAATGCTAAAAAAATGATATTAAATATTCAAAAAGAACAAGAGTTGTTTCAAGAAACAATCAAAAATTACCCTTTTATTGTTTTTTCTTCTTCTGGTGAAGATCTAGAAAGTAGAAAAATCAAAAAACATTATTCTTATCGTTTAGGGAAATTTTTAAAAATTATTTTAATATAAGCTAGTTTGAATTATAATAATAACTTTTATTGAAATTAAGAAAGTATTTATAATGAGGGTTATTTTAATCACTGGGGGAACGGGATTTCTAGGTTCTAATTTATGTAAAAGACTGCTTAGTGAAGGCAATAAAATTATTTGTGTAGATAATAACTATACAGGTAGAATGGAAAACATCAAAGAACTTTTAGAAAATGAGAATTTTACTTTTATAGAGCATGATATTTGTGAGCCACTAAAAATCACACAAAAACTTGATCAAATTTATAATTTTGCTTGTCCAGCTTCTCCGCCTGCTTATCAAGGAAAACACGCCATAAAAACAACAAAAACAAGTGTATATGGTGCTATCAATATGCTCGAACTTGCAAAAGAGCATAATGCAACTATTTTGCAAGCTTCAACTTCAGAAGTTTATGGAGATCCACTCGTTCATCCACAAAATGAAGAATATAGAGGTAATGTAAATTCTATAGGAATTCGCGCTTGCTATGATGAAGGGAAAAGATGTGCTGAAAGTTTGTTTTTTGATTATCATAGACATGAAGGCGTTGATATTAAAATAATAAGAATTTTTAATACCTATGGAGAAAATATGGATCCAAATGATGGCAGGGTTGTAAGTAATTTTATATGTCAAGCTTTAAGCGGAAAAGATATCACAATTTATGGAGATGGTTCGCAAACGCGTTCTTTTTGTTATGTTGATGATTTGATTGATATTATTATTAAAGTGATGAATTCTTCAAAAGATTTTCAAGGGCCTATAAATACTGGTAATCCTAGTGAATTTACTATAAAAGAATTAGCACAAAAGGTCATAGAAAAAACAGGTTCTAAATCAAAGATTATTTATAAAGATTTGCCATTAGATGATCCAACTCAAAGAAGACCTGATATTTCTTTAGCTAAAGCTAAATTTAATTGGGAGCCAAAGATAAATTTAGATGAAGGTTTAGAAAAAACTATAAAGTATTTTAAAGAAAAAATTACAGAATTTAAAGGATAAAATATATGAAAATAGGAATTATAGGAACAGGTTATGTTGGACTTCCAACAGGTGTTGGTCTAGCAGAACTTGGAAATGATGTTATTTGCATAGATAGAGAAAAATCAAAAATTGATGCTTTAAATGATGGAATTTTAACAATTTATGAGGATAATCTTGAAGAAATTTTTCATAAAAATGTAAAAGAAGGTCGTTTAAAATTTACAACTTCTATGCAAGAAGGCATTAAAGATGCGGATTTAGTGATCATAGCAGTAGGAACTCCACCGCACCCAGTTACAAAAGAAGCAGATATGAAGTATATTCATGCAGCTGCGACTGAGTTAGCGGATTATTTAACAGGTTATACGGTAATTGCTACAAAATCCACTGTTCCTGTTGGCACAGGCGATGATATAGAAAGTTTAATTAGCAAGAAAAATCCAAATGCAGAGTTTGATGTTCTTTCTTTGCCTGAATTTTTAAGAGAAGGTTTTGCAGTATATGATTTTTTCAATCCAGACAGAATTATAGTAGGAACAAATTCACAAAGAGCAAAAGCAGTGATAGAAAAGCTTTATGAGCCTTTTAAAGGAAAAAGTGAGTTGCTTTTTGTAAATCGCCGTTCTTCAGAAACTATTAAATACGCCTCAAATGCATTTTTGGCTATTAAAATTCATTATATTAATGAAATGGCAAATTTTTGTGAAAAAGCTGGAGCTGATATTTTAGAAGTGGCTAGAGGTATGGGACTTGATACTAGGATAGGAAATCGCTTTTTAAATCCTGGGCCTGGATATGGAGGTTCATGTTTTCCAAAAGATACTTTAGCTATGGCTTTTATGGGTAAGCAAAATGATATCGATTTAACTTTAATCAATGCAGCTATTAAAGGCAATGAAGAGCGTAAAAATCACATGAGTGAAAGAATTTTAAATAGTATTAAAGATATCAAAAATCCAAAAATAGCCGTACTTGGCCTTGCTTTTAAAGATGGCACTGATGATTGTAGAGAAAGTCCCGCTGTAGATATTGTTTTTAAGCTTTTGGAACAAAAAGTTCAAATTTGCGCTTATGATCCAAAGGCTATGGATTTAGCTAAGCAAATTTTAGGAGATAGGATTGATTATGCCAATTCCATGTATGAAGCTATAAAAGATGCTGATGCGATTGCTATACTAACAGAATGGAAAGAATTTTCAAGTCTTGATTTAAAAAAGGCTTATGATTTGTTAAATCATAAAAAAATTATTGATTTAAGAAATTTACTTGATAAAAATGAAGCTATAAAGTTAGGTTTTGAGTATCAAGGTGTAGGTAGATGAAGAATATTTTAGTTGTAGGTGGTGCAGGATATATAGGTTCACATACCTTAAAACATTTACTAGATAATAATTATAATTGTATTGTCATGGATAATCTTATCTATGGACACAAACAAGCTATAGACAAAAGAGCTAAATTTATCCATGCAGATTTACTAGATACCTTTTCTTTAACCAATGTTTTCAAGCAAGAAAAAATAGACGCAGTGGTGCATTTTGCAGCTTTTGCTTATGTAGGAGAAAGTGTTGTAAATCCTGCAAAATATTATCAAAATAATGTAGTAGGAACTATAAATCTTTTAAATGCAATGCTTGAAAATAATATTAAGGATATAGTATTTTCAAGTACTTGTGCAACTTACGGAGAACCACAATATACTCCAATTGATGAAAAACACCCTCAAAATCCTATTAATGCTTACGGAAGAACTAAGCTTATGATAGAACAAGTTTTTGCTGACTATGAAAAAGCTTATGGTTTAAGGCATATTTCTTTAAGATATTTTAATGCTGCAGGTGCAAGCAATGATGGACTTATCGGTGAAAGTCATGAACCTGAAACTCATTTAATTCCTTTAGTTTTAAAGGCTATAAAAGGAGAAATTCCTGCTATAAATATTTTTGGAAATGATTATGATACCGAAGATGGAACTTGCATAAGAGATTATATTCATGTAGAAGATTTAGCATTGGCTCATCGTTTAGCCTTAGAAAATTTACATAAATTTAGCGGTTGCATAAATCTTGGTACCGGAATAGGTACAAGTGTAAAAGAAATCATCAGTGCAGCTGAAATTGTAAGTGGTAAAAAGTGCCCTATAAATTATACACCAAGAAGGGATGGGGATCCTGCAAGATTATACGCAGATAATAAAAAAGCAAAAGAAATCTTATCTTGGAAAGCAAAATATACTGATATTAAAGATATAATTAAAAGTGCTTGGGATTGGGAAAATAATAGAAAGTATTAAAATGAAAAAAGTAAAAAATTTAATTGTAGGTTGTGGGCTTAGTGGGGCGATTTTAGCTGAGCGTTTAGCTAGTAAAGGACAAGAAGTTTTAATTGTAGACAAAAGAGAACATATTGGCGGAAATATTTATGATTATAAAGATCAAGAGAGTAATGTAACTGTACATAGATACGGGCCTCATGTTTTTCATACTAGTATAAAAGAAGTATGGGAGTATCTAAGTCGTTTTACAAAATGGCATTATTTTATGTATAGAGTAAAAGCTTTTATAGATGGTAAAGAAGTAAATATCCCTTTTAATCTTGACACTTTACATAAAGTTTTTCCAGAGTATTTAGCCAAAGAGCTTGAACAAAAATTAGTAGGTAAATTTGCTTTTAATTCTAAAATTCCTATTCTAGAATTAAAAAATGCAAATGATAAAGATTTAGAATTTTTAGCTGAGTATATTTATAAAAAAGTTTTTTTAGGTTATACAGTAAAGCAATGGGGTGTAAAGCCTGAAGAACTTGATTTTTCGGTTAGTGCAAGAGTTCCTGTATATATAAGTCGTGATGATAGGTATTTTATAGATACTTATCAAGCTATACCAAAAGATGGTTATACAAAAATGATTGAAAATATCATCAATCATCCTTTGATAAAAGTACAATTAAATACTGATTTTAAAGACATAAAAAAAGATATAGAATATGAAAGATTATTTTATACAGGAGCGATTGATGAATTTTTTGACTATAGATTTGGAAGATTACCTTATAGAAGTTTAAATATAGTATTTGAAACTTTTGATAAAGAGTATATGCAATCAGGCCCTCAGATAAACTATCCTGAAAATTATGATTTTACAAGAAGTGTTGAGTATAAATATTACCTTGATGAAAAATCTAATAAAACCATACTTTCTTATGAATTTCCTTGTGAATATGAAGAAGGTAAGAATGAAAGATACTATCCTATACCTAATGATGAAAATCAAAAACTGTATGAGAGATATTTAAATGAATCTGTTAAACTTAACAATGTATATTTTTTAGGTAGACTTGGAGATTATAAATATTATGATATGGATAAGGCTGTAGAGAGAGTGTTAAAATTCATAAAGGAGTTGTCGCAATGAAAGAAAAAAAAGAAAATCAAAATCCAAGTATCAAAATACTTGTAGGTTACCATAAACCAGCTGAGTTACTTAAAGATGACATTTTAACTCCTATTCATTTAGGAAGAGTTTTGGCAACTGAAGCTTCTAAAGATGGTAGTATATCGAGAGATGACTATGAGTGGATGTGCAAAAATATGATAGGTGATGATACAGGAGATAATATATCACATTTAAATCGTTATTTTTGCGAACTTACTGGAATTTATTGGGCTTGGAAAAATTATGATAAATTGGGAAATCCGGATTATATAGGATTTATGCATTATAGAAGGCAATTTATTTTTGATGAATCAAAAGTTGAAAATTTAAGTATACACGAAAATGGATGGCCTTGGGTTATAAGAACTTCTCAAGATCAATTTCCTTCTTACAATAAACATGATATATTAAAGCATTTGGATGATGGATGTATTGATATGTTTATTTCAAAATTTTTTGAATTAAATTCCCCTTTTAATGATAATTTTTATAAGTTTGATACAATAGAAGATTGGTATCCTGGAGAAAAACTTTTTATCCAGAATAGAAATTTAACCATAGGTCATTATTTATATAAATATATTCTTGATACCTCTGCAGAATTTTCTGAATACAAAAGTTTAGCTAATAAATATTTCTTAGAGTGTGGATATTATCCATGTAATGTTTTTATATTAAAAAAAGAAGTTTTTTTTGAATATTGTAATTTTCTATTTAAGTTGTTGTTTATAGTATATGAAATTTTAGAAAAAAATTTAAAAATTAGAAATTTGCATGAAGCAAGAGAGCTAGGATATTGTGCAGAATTTATTTCAACTGTTTTTTTTCTAAAAAAAATCAAAGAAGGAAAAAAATATAAAGAGTTGTATCTTTTCTGGAACGATGGAATTTTTTTAAATTACGATTCTTTTTATGTTGGAGCCGAAGATAGAGTTAAGCGTCATTTATCCTATCAAGTTGGTAATTTGATTATTCAAGATGTTAAAACTCCAAAGATACTTATTTTACCTTTTAAAATATTTTTTTTATGCTTAAAATATTTTATATTGAAAATTGCTTATCAAAAATTTATTAAAAAATATCCAGAATTAAAACCACCTAAGTTAGATAATTATTTTGATTATCAAAAGGCTGTTGTTATTCAAAACTATTTTTCATATAAACTAGGAAATAATCTACTTAAGAATCCTTTAAAATTAGTAGTATTGGTTTGTAAAAATTTTAAAACTATTGTTATATCAAGGAGAAAATTTGAATTATAATAAAGATTTAATTGTTGCTTGCAGGGGAGATGGTTTTGGTGAGAGAATGTTGGCTTTATTAAACGCAATGTATATAGCCAATAGATTAAATATAAAATTTAAATTTTCTTGGAAATATTTTAATTTTCAAAAAGAAAACAATGTAAATTTTATTGATGCGATGAGTTCTGTTCCTAAAGAGGATATGCTTTTTGCGAGAGAATTTATTAATAAATATTCTTGTACTCAAAGTATGAATGTATGCGCTGTTGATGGGATAGGGTTATTTTTAAAAAATGGTAAATATAGATTAGAGAAATTATTTGATTATGAATCTGGATATGATTTTGGATATGTTAGTACGCAATATGATTTATCTAAAATTTGTGAGGATGTTGAACATGAAGAATATTATTCATCACTTAAAAATATATGGAAGCAAATTCATTTTTCTGAAAAACTTCAAGAAATAATCAATTTTGTTGAAACTTATAATGATAGTTACATAGCAGTTCATATTCGTTCTGGAGATGCTTTGTATAAATATAATAGGAGAGATATATTTTTTAGTAAAAAAAAGATTTTAGATGTTAACTTGGCGTTAAAGGTGATAAATTTTGAATCTTTGGATAAAAATAATAAGATTATTATTTTCAGTGATGATCTTGATGCAAAACAACATATAAAAGATTTTTTTAAAGATAGGAATAATATTTTTACAGTCGAAGATTTTAAAATTTATAAAGATGTTTTTTCTCAAACTTTTTTTGAATTACTATTGATGTCAAAGTCTAAAAAAATTTATAGTTCTGGTAGCTCGGGTTTTTCTCAGTTGGCTTGTAGGATATCAAATAAGGCCGAATTTATTTCGATTTATAGTTTATACACCGAGCAAGAACAATATGATATTATTAGATTCTATATCAATAAAATAGATTTTAATAATTACAGTAAAGCTTTTTCTTATTTTAAACTATACTTATTATCTGATTATTTAAAATTATCCATTTCTTTGCAAAAAAAATACTTATTTCAAGCTATGAAATTAGATCCAGTTTGCAATGTTTATATTATATTATTTATACATTTGTTAGCTCGTGAGAAAAAAATACTAGATTTAGAACTTTTTTTAAAAAAAATGTTTTTTCAAAAGAAAGATATTTTAATCGAAGATTTTTTATTTGTTAATGTTTATGATTATTCATTTTTATATTTTTTTGTTTTTGAAGAAATTTTTAAAAATATAAAAGATACTGATAAGTTTGTAAATATTCGTTATCTTTTTTATAGATTATACTTAAGAATGAAAGAAAATCAAAATATTAAAAAATTTGATGAGAGGATGATGAAATTTTTAGATTATAATTTTAATCATTATAATTTTAATCATTTTATGTTTGAAAATAAAATTTGTAATATCAGTGCCGTTAAAAGAGTAAAAGAACATTTATCCTATAAAATAGGATATGTTACAATTCTATTATATAGGAGAAAACTTATATTTTTAACCCCGTTTGCTCATATAATGGTTTTTATTAATTTTATGATTAATAAAATTATATATAAGTGTGCGAAAAAATATAACTCAGATTTAATTTTTCCACTTTTAGAAAATTGTTATGATTATCAAGAAGCTTTAAAAGTAAAAGAATACTTGTCTTATAAACTAGGAAAGGTTTTTATAAGGGCTTATAAAAATTGGTATAAAGGTGGAGGTATTAAATTGATTTTTGATATTATTAAGCTTAAAAAGAATTTCAAAGAAAAAAATAAGAGTTGATAGATTAATTAAGGAAAATTCAAATGGATAAAAATTCTAAAATTTATATAGCAGGTCACAGAGGACTTGTGGGTACTGCTATAATGGAAGAATTAATAAATAAAGGGTATAGTAATTTGATTTATAAAACCCATGAAGAACTTGATTTGACTAATCAAAAAGATGTGGTGGATTTTTTCGAAAAAGAAAAACCAGAATATGTTATTTTAGCGGCAGCTAAAGCAGGTGGAATATTGGCAAATAATACTTATAGGGCAGATTTTATTTATGAAAATTTACAAATTCAAAATAATGTTATTCATTCTTCTTATTTGTATAAAGTTCGAAAATTAATTTTCATAGCCTCTACCTCTATATATCCAGATAATTTAATTTTTGCAAAAGAAGAAGATTTATTGACTGGAAAATTAAATTATTTTAATGAATCTTATGCTATATCAAAGGTAGCTGGTATAAAAATGTGTGAATCTTACAATATACAATATAAAACCAATTTTATTGCTTTAGCGCCTATTAATTTATATGGAAATAATGATAAATTTGATTTAGAAAAATCTCATGTAATGCCTGCTTTAGTAAGAAAATTTCATCTAGCAAAATTATTAAATGAAAAAAAATATGATGAGATATTAAAAGATTTAAATATAAATAATATTCAAAAAGCCATTACTTATCTTAAAAATTTTGGAATTGTTGAAAATAGTGTTGAAATTTGGGGCAGTGGTAATCAGACTAGGGAATTTTTACATAGTAAAGATTTAGCACAAGCTTGTATTCATATTATGGAAAATATTAATTTTTCTGATTTATATAATAAAAATGATAAAAAAATTCAAAATACTCATATTAATATAGGAGTTAACAAGAATATATCTATCAAAGATTTAGCTTTGATGATAAAAGAAATAGTTGGTTTTAAAGGAAATCTTGTTTTTGATACAAGTAAGCCAGAAGGCAAATTTAATAGGATAACGGATTGCTCTAAAATTCATTCTTTAGGCTGGAAACACAAAATCGAACTTGAAGATGGTATTAAAATGATGTATGATTGGTATTTAAAACAAAATTCTAACAAAGGTAAAATAATGAAAAAATATGCATTAGCTTCATCAACTTGGGATGAAAAAGAATTACAAGCTATACAAGATGTTATAAAAAGCGATATGTTTACTATGGGAAAAAAAGTTGCAGAATTTGAAAAAGATTTTGCTAAATTTACGGGTTCTAAATATGCAGTGATGACAAGTTCTGGATCTACTGCAAATTTGATAGCTACTGCCGCTTTATTTTATATGAAAAATCCAAAGTTAAAAAGAGGTGATGAAGTTATAGTTCCTGCAGTATCATGGAGTACTACTTATTATCCGCTTTATCAATATGGATTAAAACTTAAATTTGTAGATATTGATTTACATACTTTAAATTACGATTTAGAAGCTTTAAGAGATGCTATTAGTGAAAAAACTAAAATGATTATGTTGGTTAATCTTTTAGGAAATCCAAATGATTTTGATGCTGTTAATGAAATGATTAAAAATAAAAATATTCTTTTACTAGAAGATAATTGCGAATCCATGGGAGCAGAATACAAAGGTAAGCAAGCAGGAACTTTTGGTATAATGGGAACTTTTTCTACCTTTTTTTCACATCATATGGCTACAATGGAAGGTGGATTTGTAGTTACTAATGATGAGGAATTATATCATATACTTCTTTGTTTAAGAGCGCATGGTTGGACAAGAAATCTTCCAAAAGAAAATTTAGTTGCAAATAAAAGCGACGATTGGTTTAGCGAATCATTTCGTTTTGTATTGCCAGGTTATAATGTCCGTCCAATCGAAATGAGTGGGGCTATAGGTATAGAGCAACTTAAAAAATTACCTACATTTTTAAAACACAGAAGAGAAAATGCGAAATTATTTTGCGATTATTTTAAAAATCATCCTGATTTTATAATTCAAAAGGAAATTGGCTTGAGTTCTTGGTTCGGTTTTTCTTTGGTGATTAAACCTGAATCAAAATTACAAAGAAAAGATATTATTAAAAAATTAGAAGAAAATGACATAGAATATCGCCCTGTTGCAACCGGAGATTTTACTCAAAATGAGGTTATTAAGTATTTTGATTATGAAATTCACGGTGAGCTTAAAAATGCAAAATATGTTCATGAAAAAGGTTTTTTTGTTGGAAATCATCAATTTGATATAAAAGAAAATATTCAATTTTTATTTAGCGTGATTGAAAAACTTAGCCCTGTGAGTAGCAGCCTAGGGGGGGGGGTATTAAATAATAGTATTCATCATCACGCAATCTTTGAAAAAAAGGTTGCGTGATGGCAATAGAATTTAATATACAAGAATCAAAAATTTTAAAGGGAGTGTATATCATAACTCCTAATAAATTTAGAGATTTAAGAGGTGAAATTTGGACAGCTTTTACAAGCAAGGCTGTAGATAAGCTTTTACCAAGTGAACTAAAATTTATACACGATAAATTTATACACTCAAAACACAATGTTATCCGCGGTATCCATGGCGATGTAAAAACTTATAAGCTTGCAACTTGTGTTTATGGGGAAATTCATCAGGTGGTGGTAGATTGCAGAAAAGATTCGCCAACCTATTTAAAGTATGAAAAATTCATCATAAATCAAGATAATCAACAAATTATTTTAGTTCCAGCAGGTTTTGGAAATGCACATTATGTTAGTAGTGAAAGTGCAGTTTATTATTATAAATGCGCATATAAAGGAGATTATGTGGATGCGCCTGATCAATTTACTTATGCATGGAATGATGAAAGAATCGGTATAGATTGGCCAACAAATTTTCCTATTCTTTCAGAGCGTGATATTTTAGCAACTAAAAATAAAGGATAAATATGGAAAAATTATTACAAGAGTTAAATGCTAATGTTAAAGTTGGCAATCAATTGTCTTATCAAATTTTAATGTCAAATATTATTTCAAATTTAGATATTGATAAAAGAGATAAAGAAATTTTATTCCTATTATTACAAGATAGAGATAGAAATTATATTCGCATAAATAATAATGAGCAGTGTTATAGGAATATTGTAAATTATTTAAATCTTATTCGACCTTTGGAACTGCCTTTGTGTGATTTACTAAGAATTGGTGGTAATGGAGATGGTGGTTATGTAATGTATAATGGGGGGGGGTATATGAGCAATATTGATGCGAAAGCTATTTCTTTAGGTGTTTCAGACAGTTCCCCTTGGGATTTGGAAATGGCTCAAAGAGGATTTAAAGTAATTGAATATGATGCTAGTATAGAAAAATGTCCTTATAGTCATGAAAATATTATCTTTCATAAAAAATTTATAGGCAATACAAACAACGAAAATACAATTACTTTAGCACAAGCTTTAAAAGATAATAATTTAGATGAGAGTAGGCCAAATATTTTGCAATGTGATATTGAAAATGATGAATGGGATATACTTGAAAATATTGATATAAGTAATTTAAATAAATATTTTTCACAAGTTATATTTGAATTTCATGGGTGTAATCCTGAAGAGCAAGACGGGGTTGAAAAAAGAATAAGTTTACTAAAAAAACTTAATAAATATTTTACTCCAATACATACACATTTAAATAATCACGGAAAGATTTTTTATTCTAAGGGATTATTTTTTAGCACTACCTTAGAAGTAAGTTATCTAAGAAGAAGTGAGTTAAATTTAATACAGGGTTTACATTACAGAAAAGAATGCGGAAATTTACAAAATTTAGATTTTCCAGTTTGGCCATCTAATCCTGAAATTCCATTAAGATTTCAAGGATAAATGATGCAAAAAGATTCTAAAATTTACATAGCGGGTCATAGTGGTCTTGTGGGCAGTGCTATACTTAGTGAACTTAAGCAACAAGGTTATAAAAATCTTTTTTTTAAAACTCACTTTGAGCTTGATTTGACAAATCAAAGAGCTGTGGCTGATTTTTTTGAGAGAGAAAAGCCAGAATATGTTATTTTAGCAGCAGCTAAAGCGGGTGGAATTCTAGCTAATAATACTTATCGTGCTGATTTTATTTATCAAAATTTAATGATAGAGTGCAATGTTATTCATAATGCCTATTTACATAAAGTAAAAAAGCTACTTTTCATAGCTTCAACTACAGTTTATCCTAAAAATGCAACATTACCAACTAGTGAAGATCAAATGTTAAGTGGAGATCTTGAATATACTAACAAACCTTACGCAATCGCTAAAATTTCAGGCTTGATGCTTTGTGAAAGTTATAATTTGCAATACAATACAAATTTTATAGCAATCACTCCTACAAATTTATATGGCAATAATGATAAATTTGATCTTGAAAAATCTCATGTATTGCCTGGAATTTTAAGAAAAATGCATTTAGCTAAGCTTTTAAATGAAAAACGATATGAGGACTTATTAAATGATTTAAAATTTGATTCCATTGAAGAAGCTAAGAATTATTTAAAAAAATTTGGTGTAGATGAGAGTAATGTTGAAATTTGGGGTAGCGGAAAACCGACAAGAGAATTTTTACATAGTCAAGATTTAGCAAATGCTTGTTTGTTTATCATGAATAATATAGATTTTAAAGATTTAAAAGGTGGTAATACTGAGATTATCAACACTCATCTAAATATAGGTCCACATAAGAATATCACTATTAAAGAATTAACAGAATTAATCAAAAATATAGTAGGATTTAAGGGAAATTTAGTTTTTAATTTAAAACGCCCAGATGGCGCAATGCAGAAATTTACAGATTGCTCAAAAATTCATTCTTTAGGCTGGAAACATAAAATCGAGCTCGAAGATGGTATTAGAATGATGTATGAGTGGTATATTAATAAATAAAAATTATACAATAAAATGATGTTTTTAAATTAAATAAATCTTGAAAATAATTTAATTATAGAGACATAAGAAAAATATAAGTAAGATAAGTTAAAATACCTAAGTTAACACTTCTTAAGGAAAATCATGAGTAAAACAGCATTAATTACAGGATTTACAGGACAAGTTGGTTCGCAAATGGCAGATTTTCTTCTGAAAAATACTGACTATGATATTATAGGTATGATGCGTTGGCAAGAGCCTATGGACAATATCTATCATTTAAGCGATAGAATTAATAAAAAAGATAGAATTAGCATTTTTTATGCAGATTTAAATGATTACTCTAGTCTTCAAAAACTTTTTGAGAGCAAAAGACCGGATGTGATCTTTCATTTGGCCGCACAGTCTTATCCAAAAACTTCTTTTGATATACCTATAGAAACATTACAAACAAATATTATAGGTACAGCAAATATCCTAGAAAACATTAGAATTTTAAAGGCAAAAGATGGATATGACCCTGTAGTACATGTTTGCTCTTCAAGTGAAGTTTATGGTAAGGCAAAAGTGGGCATTAAGCTTAATGAAGAAACAGCTTTTCACGGTGCAAGTCCTTATAGTATAAGCAAAATCGGCACTGATTATTTAGGAAGATTTTATGGCGAAGCTTATAATATTCGCACTTTTGTTACAAGAATGGGAACACATAGTGGCCCAAGACGAAGTGATGTGTTTTTTGAAAGCACGGTGGCAAAGCAAATTGCACTCATTGAAGCGGGTTATCAAGAGCCTGTTGTTAAGGTTGGAAATCTTTCAAGCGTAAGAACTTTTCAAGATTGTCGTGATGCTATAAGGGCTTATTATCTACTTTCTCTTGAAAGTGAAAAAGGAAAAGTTCCTTGTGGGGAAGCTTTTAATATAGCAGGAGAAGAAGCTTTTAAACTCCCTGAGGTTATTGATATACTTTTATCTTTTTCTACAAGAAAAGATATTAAAGTAGAACAAGATGAAGAAAGACTACGTCCTATTGATGCAGACTATCAAATGTTTGATAATACAAAAATCAAAAGTTTTATCAATTGGAAACCAGAAATTCCAGCTAGAAAAATGTTTGAGGATTTATTAAATCATTGGAGAGATGAGATTAAAAAAGGAAGGATTCCTTTGAATAGATGAAAACTATACGCACACAAACTCCTCTTCGCCTTGGTTTAGCAGGTGGGGGAACTGATATTAATTTATATTGTGATAAATATACAGGTTATGTTTTAAATGCGACTATATCTTTATACATACATTGTACTTTGATCGAAAGAGAAGATGGAAAAATCATTTTTGATTCTCCTGATACAAATTCTTACTCTGAGTATGAAAGTAAAGAATTTTTAGAAAATGATGGAAAATTAGATATTTTTAAAAGTATTTATAATCGTATTGTAAAAGATTTTACAAAAAAACCTTTGAGTTTTTCTTTGCATACCTATTCGGATGTACCAAGTGGTAGTGGTTTGGGCGGAAGCTCAACTTTAGTTGTAGGCATTATAAAAGCTTTTGTGGAGTGGCTTAATCTACCTTTAGGAGAATATGAAATCGCTAAACTTGCTTATGAGATAGAAAGAGAAGATTTAGGTATAGTAGGTGGAGCGCAAGATCAATACGCTGCAACTTTTGGTGGCTTTAATTTCATGGAATTTTATGATAATAAAAGAGTCATTGTTAATCCTTTGCGTATTAAAAACTGGATAGCTAGTGAGCTTGAAGCTAGAACCGTGCTTTATTTTACCAATATCACAAGAGAAGCAAAAGATATAGAAGAGCATAAAAAAGGAAAACTTGGAGATGAAAAGTCTTTAGAGGCCATGCACGCGATAAAACAAGATGCTATAAAGATGAAAGAAGCTTTATTTAGAGCCGATTTTGATACTTTGGCACAAATTTTAGGTAAGTCTTGGCAGTCAAAAAAAATCATCTCAGAAATTGTTAGTAATGATGAGCTTGAAAGAATTTATAAACTTGCTATAGATAATGGAGCTTATAGCGGCAAAACTAGCGGAGCAGGAGCTGGTGGATTTATGTTTTTCTTTGTAGATCCTACAAAAAAATACAACTTAATCAAAGCTTTAAACAAAGAACAAGGTTATGTACAAGATTTTTCATTTACAAAAGAGGGGGTTAAATCATGGAGAATTTAAATTCTTATATAAAAGAACATTTTCGAGAATCGATTTTGGTAAAAGAGCAAATTTTAAAAGATGAGAATTTGATAACTCTTATTAAAAATGCTTCATTAGAAGTCATAAAAGCTTATAAAAATGGTAACAAAACTTTGCTTGCAGGAAATGGTGGTAGCGCAGCTGATGCACAGCACATCGCAGGGGAATTTGTAAGTAGGTTTTATTTTGATAGACCAGGGATCGCAAGTATTGCACTTACTACAGATACAAGTATTTTAACAGCTATCGGGAATGATTATGGTTATGAAAATTTATTTGCTAGACAAGTACAAGCTCAAGGAGTTAAGGGAGATGTTTTTATAGGAATTTCTACAAGCGGAAATAGTAAAAATATCTTAAAAGCTTTAGAGCTTTGCAAGCAAAAAGGAATTATAAGTATAGGCTTAAGTGGAGCTAGTGGTGGAGCGATGAATGAACTTTGTGATTATTGTATAAAAGTGCCTTCAACTTGCACGCCAAGAATTCAAGAAGCACATATTTTAATAGGGCATATTATTTGCGCCATTGTCGAAGAAGAACTTTTCGGTAAAGGTTTTTTTTGCAAGCAATAGTACTTTGTGGCGGCTTAGGAACAAGACTTAAAAGTGTTATAAAGGATATTCCAAAGCCTATGGCACCGATAAATAATAAACCTTTTTTAGAATTTATTTTTGAGTATCTTAAAAAACAAGGCATAAAAGAAGTTATCTTAGCAGTATCATACAAATATGAAGTGATAAAAGAGTATTTTAAAGATGAGTTTTTAGGTATAAAAATAAAATACAGCATCGAAAAAGAGCCTCTAGGAACAGGTGGAGCTATAAAAGAGGCTTTGAAATTTATAAAAAATGAAGCTTATGTTTTAAACGGCGATACTTTTTTTGATATAGATTTAAGTAAATTAAAGCTAAATGGAAATAGAATTTGCCTCGCTTTAAAACAAATGAATGATTTTGATAGATACGGCACGGTAAATGTTGATGGGCAAGGTCTTGTAATTTCTTTTGAAGAAAAAATATTTAAAAATCAGGGTTTAATCAATGGTGGAATTTATCTTTTAGCTAAAGATATTTTTAATGAATTTGATTTAGAGAAAAAATTTTCTTTTGAAGAGTTTTTACAAGAAAATTATAAAAAACTAAAAGCTAAAGCTCATATTTTTGATGATTATTTTATAGATATTGGTGTGCCTGAGGATTATTATAATTTTACAATCAACCAAAGCCATTTTTAAAGAAGAAACCCTATGTATAACCCAAACTCAGCTATAGAAAGAATAAAAAATCATTTAGCTTATAAACTAGGTCAAACTGTGATAGAACATAGACATAATGGGGGGGGGGGGTATATAGCATTATTTAAAAAACTTTATAAAATTAAAAAACAACATAAAAAAGAACAACAAATTTATCAACAAACCATACAAATCTTTCCTCAACTTAAATATCCAAGTTTGGAAACATGTCCTGATTATAGTGAATCCCTAAGATATAAATTTCATTTATCTTATATGCTGGGAGAAGTTTTAATCAAGGCTGATATGAATAAGTTTAAAGATGGGTATTTTTTTCTTTTTAAAAATATAGAACAAACTAAAAAAGATTATAAAATAATAAAAGAAATTTTAGATCTTTCTAAAAAGTTTGAAGAAAATATTTATATTATACTTGCTGAAAATAAAAATTTATTCATGTGTAATTTGGATAATTTGAAAATTATTTTAGACTTACATAAAAATTATATACCAGCATTAAAAGTTATTTTTCAAAATTTTAATTATACGCTAAATCATTTGGAAATGATACAAGAATGGTTATTATCAAGTGATTTTAAGCAAAGATTTCAAGATGTAAATCATCCTTATCCTTCTTTACTTGACCCTAAAAAACTTAATGATCAAGCAGAAAAAATAAATTATCATAATATTTCAGGCGAATTAGCTTGGAAAATGAATTTACCATTGCCTGAAAATTATAAATTAATATGGCTATGGGCTGCATGTAGTGGAACAATGGCTATTTATACATTTTTTAATTATTCAGGTATTTCAACTATTAATGCAAATGGTTGGGAAGATGAAAAAAAAGTTTATATTGATAATTATACGTATATATTAAGCAAAAAAACACATGTAGCAATAGCTCCAAGAGTGTTTGAAAATAATGATAAAATTTATTATTTATTTACTAGCAATGTTCCTTTATTATATATATGTAGAGATCCAATATCAATTATCAGGCATGCAATAAATCATATAGGTGACCAAAATAGCAAAATAAAACCAATGATGAAACAGATAACTTTAAATTCAAATTTTAAAGAGCTTTTTCCAGAAATACTTTACTGGTATTCCAATTCAAGCAAACCTGAATTGAATAGCTTGATAAAAGTTTTAGATAATTATGAACTTTACTTTAAATCATATCAAAGAATTAAAATTTTAAAAAAAGATGTATTGTGTTTTGAACTTAATGAAATCTCTGGTTTAAATGCTCGAAAAACATTTGATTTTATAGCTGATAAATTTTTTAATGTAAAATGCGATTATTCTTTTTTTTCTAAAAGAATTAATCGCCATCAAGGTGATTTGGTTGTGCTTCCAGTTGTATATTCTATTGTTATAGGTGAAATTTGTATTAATATAGTAATTACTACAAAAAATCTTATGTATTTTAATTCTTTAGAGCCTAAGATGACAGATGAAGACTATATTGACATTACTTCTGAAATTTTTAAAGAAAGAAAGTTAATGTTTGATAATATTATTTTGTTAATAAAACAAAAAGAATATAATATTTTAAAGAATAATCAAAAATGTTTTATAGATAGCAAAAAATATTTAAACGGTTATATGGATGCGTTTGAAGAGAATGAGATAAAGATTAAAAACAATCTTATTACAGAAGAAGAAATTTTGCAATATTTACAAATGAGAAAAGATTTGCGATTAAAATTAAAAGATATTTTAGATGAAGAATTAAATTTTATAAAAATAAATTATCCAAAGCATTTAAAACAATGGAAATATTATCAAAAATTTGAGCAGATGTGTAATGAAACATAATTTAACTATTTGGCTTACAGGTTTAGCAGGAAGTGGTAAAAGTTATATAGCACAAGCATTGTATAGAAAATTAAAAGAGAAATATGACAATGTTATCTATCTTGATGGAGATGAGTTAAGAGAGCTTTTGGGATGTTTTTCCTATGATAAAAAAGGTCGTATGGATGTATCCTTTAAACGATCCGATTTTGCTCGTTTTTTAAGTAATCAAGGAATGATAGTTATCGTAAGTGCGATTTCTATGTGGAATGAAATTTATGAGTATAACCGCAAATATTTAAAAAATTATTTTGAAATTTATATAAAATGTGAATTTGAAGAGTTGAAAAGACGCGATAAAAAGAATTTATATACCCAAGCTTTAAAGGGTGAAATTTCAAATGTCGTGGGTGTAGACATTCCGTATGATGAACCAAAAGCTAATTTAGTGATTGACAATACCCAAATGACAGCGCTTGATGATAAGGTTTGCCTTATTTTAACAGCACTTTCTCAAAATTTAGATAATTCAAAGCACGAATAAATGTTACAAGTTACTCATGAAAATTTCCTAGATTTAAAATATTTTGCTAGCAGTGTGTTCTATCCTTTGGAAGGTTTTATGAATTATGAAGAATATAAAAAAGTAATTTATGAAATGCAACTTTTAAATGGTGAAATATGGACCTTGCCTATTACTTTGGAAGTGGATGATTTTAAAGATATTTATGTAGGACAAAAGCAAGATTTATATTATCAAGACAAATTTATAGGAAATATTCAAATCGAAGATAAATTTTGCGTTCAAGATCAGGATCTTTATGAAATTTTTCAAACTAAAGATGAAAAACATCCTGGTATTATTAAAGAAAAAAAACGCTCTTCTTTGCGTGTTGGTGGAAAGATAGAACTTAAAGAAGAATTTTATAAAGATTCTTTATATAAAAATATCTTAAAAGATGTTTTTAATGTTGATATTAAGACCATAGTGGGTTTTCAAACAAGAAATCCTATCCACAGAGCTCATGAACATTTGCAAAGAATTGCGCTTGAAATTTGCGATGCTTTGTTTATTAATCCTCTAACAGGCTGGAAAAAGCAAGGAGATTTTACCGAAGCAGCAGTGATGAGTGCTTATAAAACTATGTTTGATAAGTTTTATCCTAAAGATAGAGTTTATATTCAAGGTTTACAAACTGCTATGCGTTATGCGGGTCCTAAAGAAGCTATTTTTCATGCTTTACTTAGAAGAAATATGGGTTGTACCCATTTTATCATTGGTAGAGATCATGCGGGAGTGGGAGATTATTACGGAATTTACGAGGCGCAAAAGTTGGCTAAAGATCTATCAATGCGTTATGATTTAGGTATAGATTTTTTACTTTTAAAAGAACCTTATTATTGTTCTAAATGTCAAAAAATTGTGAGTGAAAAAAATTGTGCACATTATAAAGAACATAGAATTGCAATTAGTGGTACGCAAATTAGAAAGGATTTAAGCGAGGGTAAAATTCCTAGCGAACTTATGATGCGTTCAGAAATTTCTGCTAGTATACTTGCTTTAGGTAGAGAAAATATTTTTATTGATTAAAGGATTGATAATGAAGAAGCTTATTTTAACAACAGGTCCTAGTTTAGGTGGAAAGATAAATCTTAATCAAATTCATCAAGATAAATTTATTTATAGAATCAATGGAGCTCATGGAGATATAGAGAGTATTAAAAATACTATTATTAATTTAAGAAAACAAAAAGCTGATATTGATATTTTGATTGATTTGCCAGGAAATAAAATTAGAACTTCAGGGATTAGCGAAGCTATTCAAGTAGAAAAAGATAAGGATTTTTCTTTAAAAATTGATCAATTTAACTATAAAGAATTTTATAAGCTTGTTAAACCAGGTATGGAGGTTTATGCAAATGATAGTGTGTTTTTATTTATTGTAAAAGAAGTTAACGATAAAGAAATTATATTTACATCTAAAAGCACAGGATTGCTTTTAAATAATAAGGGTATGCATGTAAGAAATTTGCATGATAATATTCCTTTTTTATTTGAAAAAGACAAGGAACTTATAAAGCTTTGCAATGAGTTTGATATAGCTTATGTAGGAGCTTCTTTTGTAAGAAAAGCAAGTGATATACAAGAATTAAAACAAGTGCTTCATTCAAATACTAAGATTATTTCTAAAATTGAAACTTTAGAAGCAGTGAATAATTTATACAGTATTTTGCAAGAAGTAGAATATATTTTAATTGATAGAGGAGATTTATCCACAGAAATTGGTATAGAAAAAATTCCACGTTTTCAAAATTATATTGTAGAAATGGCACATCATAATGCAATTAAAGTATTTTTAGCTACACAAATTTTAAAAAATATGGAAGAAAAACCCATTCCTACTATTGCAGAAATTGATGATTTATATAATATCGCAAAAAGTGGAGTTTTTGGTGTGCAACTTTCTGAAGAAACAGCTGTAGGACACTATGTAGAAGAATGTGTTAAGATTTTAAATTTAATACAAGATGAAATCAATAATGAAAAAATCATTCTTTAAGAAAGCAATATGAAATTTGAATCTTTAAGTCCTGAGAATATTAGTATTATATTTTTATCTTTAGGAGTTTTATTATTTTCTTCTTTTGTTTTTGGAAAATTATTTACTTTATTTAAAGCCCCAAAAGTAATTGGTGAAATTTTTGGTGGTTTTGTTTTGGGGGCAAGTGGTTTGTATATTTTTGCTCCTGATTTACTTACAGATATCTTTAATGGATTTAACGAGCAAGGGAAGATATTAAATATTTTTTATCAATTAGGTTTGATATTTTTAATGTTTATTGCAGGGTTTAATACGCAAATTAGTTTTGAAAAACAAAATATTAAGATTATTTCTACTTTATTTTTAGGTGGTACTTTTTTATCTGCTGGTGTGGGATATTTTTTTATTGATTATTTTAAAGAAAGTTTTATTGGAATAAAGGGGAATGATTTATCTTTTGATTTGGTTTTTTTAATAGCCATTGCTGTAACTTCTATACCTGTGATATCAAAAATATTTTTTGATATAGGAGTGATTAAAACAAGATTTGCAAGCATAGTTTTAACCACTTCAACAATACAAGATTTGTTTTTATGGATTTTACTAAATATTACTATTAATGCCGCAACAAATCAAGATTTAACTTTAATGAGCAATCTTAAAACCGCTTTTCTTACTTTATTTTTATTTATAGCTGTGAAGGTAATTTCTCATTTCTTTGAAAAAATTTCTTTTCGCATGAGTACAATTGATTTTTTTACTTTAAGCTTTGTTGTGTTATTTTTATCTATAGCTTTTTTAAATATGATTCATATCAACCCTATGTATACTTCATTTCTTGTAGGTTTTTTAATAAAAAATATTTTAAATAATCATCAAGAATTAAGAGAAAAAGTTAACGGTATTTCAGATATGGCTTTTTCATTTTTTATTCCTATTTATTTTGCTTTAATCGGTATTCAATTAAATATTATGCATGAATTTTCTTTTAACATGTTTATATTCTTCTTAATTCTTGCGTGTTTATTGAAATTTTTAGGTTGTTATATAGGATTAAATTTTGTTAAAATTTCTAATATTTCAAGAATTAATTTTGCAATTACTATGAATGCTAGAGGTGGCCCAGGAATAGTTTTAGCGAGTGTTGCCTATTATTATCAGATTATTAATGTAAGTTTTTTTACAACACTTATTTTAACTGTTTTAATTTCTTCGATGATGGCGGGTTATTGGTTGAGATATCAAAAAAATAAAAATATAAATATTTTTTCTGAATTTTGATAAAAATTATAGAATTGAATTTTTGATATAAAAAATTTGTTATAATTCTTTTAAAAATATTTTTAAAAGAAATATTTATGAAGTATTACTCAACATCAAAAAAACTTATCACTAATGTTAAAAATTTTTATACCATTTTTTTATATAAGAAAAATTTAAAAATCAACAAAGATGATCTTTTCTTTGGCTGGGGACGTAAAAAATCAGGTTTAAAAGCTATGAATTTAGCTAAAAAATATAATACTAAATTCATACTTTTAGAAGATGGATTTATCCGCTCATTAAACTTAGGGGTTGAAAATAGCCCAAGTTTTTCTATGGTTAAAGATGATATAGGCATTTATTATGATGCAACAATGCCTTCAAAACTTGAAAATCTTTTAAATACTTATGAATTTAAAGGTGAAGAAATCAAGCAAGCTAAAAAAGCTATAGAGCTTATCAAAAAATATAAAATTAGCAAGTATAATAACAATCTTGATATCCCAGATGATTATTTTCAAAAAGATGAAAAACGTGTTTTAATTATTGCTCAAACGGCCAATGATGCCTCTCTTGAATTTGGGCTTGCTAAAGATTTTAAAACTGTCGATATGGTAAAAGATGCCATAAAAGAAAATCCTGATTCTAAAATTTATATAAAAATCCATCCTGATGTTTTAAGTGGTAAAAAACAAAGTGATTTAGATATAAATTCCTTACCTAAAGAATGTATTTTAATCAGTGAAAATTTTAATCCCATAGCCTTGCTTGAGTTTTTTGATAAGGTTTATACTAAAACTTCTGGTATGGGTTTTGAAGCTTTGATACAAGAATGCGAGTGTGTTTGTTATGGCATGCCATTTTATGCAGGTTGGGGTCTAACAAAAGATAAATTAGAGTGTAAAAGAAGGATGCAAAAAAGAAGTTTAGAAGAAGTTTTCTATGCTGCTTATATACTTTATAGCGAGTATTTTAATCCTTATTTAAATCAAAAAAGTAATATTTTTGATACTATTCAAACTTTAGCAAAATATAAAAGCATAGAAAAGGCAAATTCTAATAGACTTTTTATGCTAGGCTTTACCTTATGGAAAAGGTATTTTATCAAGCCTTTTTTTAAGGCTAAAAATAATGAAATTATTTTTTTAAATTCTATTAAATCTTTAGCTAGATACAAGCTTAAAGAAGATGATAAATTCTTTATTTGGGGTAAAAAATATGATGAAAATACTCTTAAAAATTTGCTTTTAGTAAAGGCAAAAGAGCAAAATTTAACTAGTTTTACCCCTAAAGTTTCTTTAGTGGAAGATGGTTTTATCCGCTCAATTTCACTAGGTTCTGATCTTACGCGCCCTTTTTCTTTAATCGTTGATGATAAAGGACTTTACATAGATCCAAATAAAGTAAGCAAATTAGAAGAACTTTTGCAAAATGAAATTTTTGATAAAAATATGCTAAATAGGGCAAAAAATATTATAAAAACCTTACTTGAGAACCGCTTTTCAAAATATAATGGTTTAAAGCATGAAGACTTAAAAATCAATGCCAAAATAGGACAAAAGGTTATTTTAATCCCCGCTCAAGTTGAAGATGATGCTTCGATGATTTTAGGAGGTTTTGGCTTATCTACTCTTGATTTGCTTAAGGAGGTACGTTCTAAAAATCAAGATGCTTATATCATCTTTAAACCCCATCCTGATGTGTTAAGCGGCAACCGTGTAGGTTTAAAAGATGAAACACTCATCTTGGAATTTTGTGATGAGATTGTAAAAGATTGCAGTATTGATAGTGCTATAAAAATTGCTGATGAAATTCACACTATTACTTCTACAAGTGGTTTTGATGCTCTTTTAAGAGCTAAAAAAGTTTTTACTTATGGCATGCCTTTTTATGCGGGCTGGGGTTTAACAAAAGATAAATATAGATGCGAAAGAAGAACAAGAAAACTAAGCCTAGAAGAGCTTGTAGCAGGTGCTTTGATCACATATCCAAGATATATAAATCCTAAAACAAAAACTTTATGTGAAATTGAAGTTTGTTTAGATATAATGCTAAATTTACAAAAAGCTTATTTTTCAAAAAAATATATAAAATTGGCAATAGATTTTAAAACTTTTATACTTAGAAAAATAAGAAGATTTTATGAATTTTTAGCAAAGAAATGAGATTTAGCACTAAAATTAAAAAAGAATTTAGCGGTAAAAATGTTTTACTCTTGCAAGGACCTGTGGGAAATTTTTTTCACCTTCTTGCAATAAAAATGAAAAAAAAACAAACCAAAGTTTTTAAACTCAATTTTAACGGTGGAGATTTTTTTTTCTATCCTAGTGGAACGAGGTGTAAGTGCGATGAAAAAGATCTTGAAAATTTCTATAGAGATTTTTTTCAAAGCAAAAAAATCGATGCTATTTTAATGTATAATGATTGTCGTATTATCCATGCTAAGGCTATTAAAGTGGCTAAAGAATTAGGAGTTGAAATATGGATTTTTGAAGAAGGATATTTAAGGCCTTATTGTATTACTTTGGAAAAAGATGGGGTGAATGCAAATTCTTCTTTACCGCGTGATAAAAATTTTTATCTTTCTCAAAATATTTTTACCAAAGAAAGCATAAAAGAAATTCCAGGTGGATTTAAATTTATGGCTTTTGATGCCTTTTTGTATTGGTTGTTTGCTTTTATTTTGGCCCCATTTTTTAACAACAAACTTCATCATCGCACTTTATATCCTTTTGAATTTTTATTTTGGTTTAGATCTTTATACAGAAAATATCTTTACAAGATTACAGAAAAAAAACTAAATGAAAAGATTTATAATTTAGAAAAAAAGTACTTTTTGGCGATTTTACAAGTTTATAGCGATACGCAAATTAAATATCATTACAAAAAAAGCATAGAGCACTTTATAGAGGAAACCATACTTTCTTTTGCAAACCATGCAAGAGCTAAATCTTATCTAGTTTTTAAACACCATCCCATGGATAGGGGTTATAAGAATTATTCTAAACTCATAAATGATTTAAGTCAAAAATATCATGTAGAAGGAAGGGTTTTATATGTTCATGATACCCACTTGCCAGTTCTTTTAAGAAAGGCTTTAGGTTGTATTACTATAAATTCAACAGTAGGCCTTAGTGCTATTTTAGAAGGCTGTCCGACTAAGGTTTGTGGCAATGCTTTTTATGATTTTGAAGGCTTATCTTATCCAAAGAAGCTTCAATTTTTTTGGCGTGAAGCTCATGCTTATAAACCCAATCCTATTTTGGCATGTAATTTTAAGAAATACCTTTTACAAACTAATCAATTCAACGGCAATTTTTACAAAAATTTCTTTTTAGACAAATAAGACTAAAAAGCTTTGATTAAGAGAGCTTTTAAAGCAAAGTTGTTATAATTAAAAGTAAAAAGAAATATTGTATGAATAGGGAAGTATTTTATATAGCAGGATATGATCCTAAAAGTTATAGATTTTATTATGATTTATTTAAAAAAAACCTAAAAGATTATTCTCATGCTTTTAACATTGAAGCTGATTTAAGTAAAATTGAAAAAAATGAGCAATTTCCTTTTTTTAAAATTTCTTGCGAGGGAGTGCAAACTAAATATCATTTTTTAACATGGAATGATATTGTTAAGAAAAATTGGTCAGAAAATTATAAAGATGCCTTAGCAGATTGTTATAGTTTTTTTAGAATTTATACTATCACAGGGCTTTTTATCAAATTTGGCAAAGAGTCGATTTATCAACTTATCACAGGTTATTATCCTTTTTTTTATGTGTTATTTTCTTTACTATTTTCTTTGGTTTTAGCTTTTGGAAGTTTTGCTTTTTTGCAAAATTATATGCATTTTTCTTTAGCTATCATCATAGGATGTTTTTTAGGATTTTTACTAAATCATTTTTTATTTAAATTGGGTAAGAAATTAGCTGTATTTTGGATAGCAAGAATTTGTGCTTTTTGTGCTACTTGGCAAGATAAAAAAATAGGTACTATGCAAGAAAGAATCAAACTTTTTGCAAATGTTATAGTGGAGAAGCTAAAACAAAACGAAAGCAAACAAGATTATGAGCTTATTTTAGTAGCGCATAGTGTTGGAACTATAGTTTGTATAGAAGTTTTGGAGTATATTTTAAGACAACATTTAGATTTATCTTTGCTTTGTAAATTAAAAATTCTTACTTTAGGAGAATGCATACCTTTAGTGAGTTATCAAAAAAAAGCAGATGAATTTAGAAAGAAGCTTGAATTTGTTTCAAAGTTTGATTTAAAATGGTATGATTACACATCGATTATTGATGGAGCATGTTTTCCTCAAGTGGATTTTTTCCGCACGAGTGGTGTAAATGCTAAATTTACACCCCCATTTTTAAGTGCTAAATTTCACACTTTATATGAAAAACATGAGTATAAAAAAATAAAAAGAGATAAAAACAAAGCGCACTTTTTATATCTTTATAGTATTAGTGTTAAAGGTGATTATGATTTTTTTTCTTTCATCATAATGCCTAAATTTTTAGAAGAAAAGGTAAAAATATGAGTGAATGTCCCTTTTTTCCAAAACCTTATAAAAACAAGGCTTCTACACTTTTAACTTTTTTGCTAAAGCGTAGATCTTGGCTTGATGGCCTTTATGAGCGTAGTTATAAAATGCAAACAGGCTATGTGAAGATGCCAAATTTTGATCTTTATGTTATAAATGACACTAAAGAAGTTAAAAGAATGATGGTTGATGAGGTTAGAGAATTTCCTAAAAGTGCATTTTTGCATGAGCTTTTAAGTCCGCTTTTAGGAGAGAGCATTTTTACTACAAATGGTGAAGTTTGGAAAAAACAAAGAGAACTTTTGCGTCCAAGTTTTGAAATGACTCGTATCAATAAAGTGTTTAATCTTATGAGTGAAGCTGTGGCAGATATGATGGATCGTTTTAGCAAGTATCCAAATCATGCTGTTATCGAAGTAGATGAAGCTATGACTTTTATTACCGCTGATGTGATTTTTCGCACCATTATGTCTTCAAAACTCGATGAGGGAAAAGGTAAAAAAATCTTAAACGCCTTTGTGACTTTTCAAGAGCAAAGCGTGCATACAGCCATGCGTCGTATGTTTCGTTTTCCAAAATGGCTTTCTTATGTATTAGGAGATCGTAAGCGTACTAAGGCCGGAGATGTGATTAGGCAGGTTTTAAGTGACATCATAAAACCAAGATATGATATGGCAGATAATGCAGAATTTGAAGATATTTTAGGATCTTTGCTTTTAGTAGTGGATGCGGATACGAATAAGCGTTTTTCTTTTGAGGAAATTTTAGATCAAGTGGCTATGCTTTTTTTAGCAGGACATGAAACCACAGCAAGTTCTTTGACTTGGACGCTTTATTTGCTTAGTCTTTATCCTAAGGAGCAAGAAAAAGCTTATGAGGAGATTACTCAGGTTTTACAGGGTGGAGCTATTGAAATTTCGCATCTAAGACAGTTTAAATACTTAACAAATATTTTTAAAGAATCTTTAAGGCTTTATCCTCCTGTTGGATTTTTTGCAAGAGAGGCAAAAAAAGATACCCAAGTTAGAGATAAGCTTATTAAAAAAGGTTCTGGGGTGGTGATTGCTCCTTGGTTGATACACAGACATGAAGAATTTTGGACAAATCCGCATGGATTTAATCCTTCTCGTTTTGAAGGAGAATACAAAAAAGATGCTTATTTGCCTTTTGGGGTAGGGGAGAGAATTTGTATAGGACAAGGTTTTGCTATGCAAGAAGCGATTTTGATTTTGGCTAATATTTTAAAAACTTACAAACTAGAACTTGAAGAAGGTTTTGTACCTGATGTAGTAGGGCGTTTAACAGTGCGTTCGGCTAATGGTATGAGGATAAAATTTAGCAAAAGAAAGCTATGAAAAGAGTTAGAGTTAAAATTCGCGCCAATTTTCGTCGTCGTGTAAAACGCACCTTAAAAGGAAGCTTAAAAGAAAAATTAGCAGGGACTATCCTGCTTTGTGCGATAGTACCTTTAGCAGTTTTAGGATATCTTTTTATCGTGATTATAGGAACTTTTTTTAATACCGCGCGAGCAAGACAGGGTGTTAGAGCTTTAGATCATTTTGTAAATGCAAGCTTGTTTAATGGCTATGCTTGGGAGAGCGTTTCTTCTCATGCGTGGCGTGAAAGAAATCGCAAAAAATGGGCAAGGATTGTTATAAAAATCACAGATTTTTTTCAAAAAGATCATTGTAAAAGAGCAAATAAAAGAGAACAACCTGTGGTGGATTTCATACTTTCAAGAAATTTAGACAAGCAAACTATAGGAAAATAATCAAACTATAGCCACTATGGCTATAGCAAAACCATTATCATGAGAAATGCTTAGGGAAGTTTGAGTGATATTAAAATCTTTTGTAATTTTTTGAGAATATTTTAATTTAGGCGCGTTTTTTTCATCTTTTGATATTTCAATATCAAAAAAACTGCATAATTCACAAATTCCAACACCCAAAGCCTTGCTAGCGGCTTCTTTAGCAGCCCAAAGACCTGCTAGAGTTGCTGGATTTTTAATGAGTATTTGTTCTTTTGGGCTTAGAAATTTATCCAAAAAATTTTTGCCATGTCTAGAATGAATTTTTTCTATCCTAGAAATGGCGATGATATCACAGCCTACACGCATTAAGAAACTACAAAATCCGTAAAATAAACATTTTTAATAAAGCCATCGGTTAAAATTTCATTGATTTTTCCAACTAGCTCATCTTTTAAACGTTCTTTGCCTTTTTGTGTACTTACTTCTTCAAAAGTTTTAGCTGTTAATGTACGAATAATAATATCACGAATCACTGGGACTTTTTTATCAAGTTCAGGTTTTAAAAGTTCGCTATTTTGTTCTAATTCTATAGTGCATTTTACATATCTTGAGCCACTATCGCTAAGTAAATTTAGGGTAAAAGGATCAAGTGGATACATAGGACCTATATTAGCAAAATCACTACCTCGTTGAGTAGGGGCTGAAACCTTAGGTTTATCGGCTTTTGCCTCTTCTTTTGGAGCTTCTTTGACTTCACTTTCATCACTTGAACTGCTTGAAATAAGCCAAGCAATCACTCCCATAATACTAAGAAGTAAAACAAAAAGTAAAATAACAATAATAATTACAAGTGAACCGCCTTTTTTCTTTTTCGTTTCTTCGTTTTCTAATTCTTCATCCATAAATTTTCCTTCATTTAGTGAAATTAATGTAAAATTGTAGCAAAAATTTCTTTTCTATCCAAATTTGCTTTAGAAAAACGATAAATTTAGGTCAAAGAAGAGATGAATTTGAAGGAAAAAAAATGTTAGATGTGATTTTTAGAGAATATGATATAAGAGGACTTTATGGCAAAGAACTGAATGAAAAAAGTGTTAAGGCTATAGGTTTTTGCTTGGGACAAACCATGCTAAATAAAGGCTGTAAAAATGTAAGTGTGGGCTATGATGCAAGATATAGTGCAAATGAACTTTTTAATTATCTAGTGAGTGGACTTAACAAAGCGGGAATAAAAATCTATGATATAGGGCTTGTACCAACTCCATTGGGATATTTTAGTCTTTATGAGGGCTTGAAATTTGATGCAAATGTTATGATAACAGGCTCTCATAACCCAAAAGATTATAATGGTTTTAAAATCACTATCAATAAAGAAAGTTTTTTTGGCGAGGAATTAAAAGAGTTTTCAAAAGAAGTTTATAAGCATTTGGATGATGAGATTGAAGAAAATTTAGAAGTAGAAAAATACGATATTTTAAGCCTTTATGTGAAGTTTATGTGCGAGCAATTTAGCTTTTTAAAGGATTTTAATTATAAATTTGGTGTTGATTGCACAAATGGTGCGGCTGGAGTGGTGATAAAGCCTTTAATCAAGGCTTTAAATTTAAAAGCTCATGTAATGTTTGCAGAGCCTGATGGACAGTTTCCAAACCACGCTCCAGATCCTACAGAAGAAGAAAACTTAAGTGCGATTAGAGAGTTTTTAAATCAAAATCAAGATTATTCTTTAGCTTTTGCTTTTGATGGGGATGCTGATAGAATGGTTGCTTTGAGTAAAACTCATGTATTTTGTGGAGATGAGCTTTGTTATTTGTTTGCTAAAAATATTCCTAATCCACGCATTTTAGGTGAGGTAAAATGTTCTAAAAATCTTTTTGATGAAGTGGCTAAATTTGGAACTATTTTTATGGGAAAAACAGGACATTCTAATATCAAAAAAATGATGAAAGAAAAAGATATTGATTTAGCTGCTGAAGTGAGTGGGCATATTTTCTTTAAACATAGATATTTTGGTTATGATGATGGAATTTACGCATTTTTAAGAGCCTTAGAACTTGTTTATAAAGGTTTTGATTTAGAAAGTATGATTAAAGCTTTACCAAAACTCTATACTACACCTGAAATTAAAATTCATGTAAATGAAGAAGAAAAATTTAAACTTGTGGAAGAATTTCAAAAAGAGATTGAAAAAGGAGCTTTAAAAGGTGTTAAAAGTCTTTGTGAAATTGATGGAGCTAGGATAGATTTTGGCGATGGATGGGCTTTGCTTCGCGCATCTAACACCAGCCCTTATCTTATCACACGCTTTGAAGCAACTTCTTTAGAAAGAGCAAAAGAGCTTGAAAGTACGGTATTTAGTTTGTTTAATGAGATAAAAGCTAGGCTTAAGAATTGATGAGATAATATTTCGCGATTTAAATTTATTTTAAAAAGGAATTAAAAATGAAAAAAATACTTGTTCTACTTTTGTTATGTGCGTTTGCTTTTGGCGCAAGTGAATGTGATAGAAAAATCGATCGTATCAATAAAGAAATCAGTTTTTCTAAAGCGCATAATGATACAGCTAGAACCTTAAGCTTAGAGCTTGCTTTAAAACAAGTACAAAATGATTGTGCTAAAGATCCTATGTTTTATGATAAAAAGTTAGAAGCTAAAAAACTTAAAGAACAAGAAGTAGAAAAAATCGAAAAAGAACTTGATGCTTTAAAAGAACAAAAAGATTATATGAGTAAGGCTGAGTATAAAGCTAAAAAAGAAGCTTTAAAAGAACAAAAAGAGAAAATCAAAAAAGAAATTAAAGAATATATTGATAATCTCTAAAAATTAAAAGGCTAATTAAATTTAGCCTTTTTAAACCCTACCTTTTTTAAGATTTTCTAGTAATTCTTCTATATTATAAATTCCTCTGTGTTCTGGTGTTAAAAGATGGATTAAAATATCACCAAGATCAATCACACTCCATTCTTCGCTACTATCTATGTTTAAAAATTCCTCACCTTTGGCTTTAAGTTGTGTTTTAAGCTCATCGATCAAGGATAGAGCGTGTCTTTCTCCTAAAGTAGCTGCGATAATGACATATTTTACAAAGTATTCTTGCTCGCTCATGTCAATGGTTTTGATATCTTCAGCTTTTTTTTCATCTAAAATTTTAACGATTAAATCTATTCTTTCTTGCATTCTTTTCCTTTAATTTTTGAAATTGTATCAATTTTTTTGTAATTTTTCATAATATTTTTTTACTTCATCTTTAATTTCTTCACAAACTTCATTTATATTTAAAGTGTTGCGTATGAAAGAAGATGCGATTTTTTTATCAGTTTTTAAATCTTTAAAATTTTTAGGAATTTCTATATCATTGCGATTAGCAATAACAAATTCTACTAAAGAATTTAATTTTTCAAAATCATGCCAAAGATGAAGTTTCTCTAAATGATCTGCGCCAATTAAAAGATAAAATTTGCTAGGATTATAAAGCTTATAAAGATATTTAACACTTTCTATACTAGGAACAGGGCGTTTTTGCTTGGTTTCAAAATCACAAATTTCAACTTTTGGAAAATGTCCCCAAAGTTTTTTAACCCATAAGAATCTTTGCTTTTCATCAGCACTAAAGTTTTGTTTAAAAGGGTTGATATAAGTAGGCATAATAATAAGCTTATCAATATCTAATTTTTCCAAAGCCTCTAAAACAACGCTATTGTGTCCATTATGTGGTGGATCAAAACTGCCACCAAAAAGTGCTATCTTCATTAAAATTTTAACCTTTTTTTTGTAGAATATTAGCATTATATTTTGCAAAAGGAAATTAAATGGCTGTAAAAGTTGCTATAAATGGTTTTGGACGCATAGGCAGATGTGTTGCAAGAATCATCTTAGAAAGAAATGATATTGAGCTTGTGGCGATAAATGATACTACGGATATTGAACTTACAAAATACCTTTTTAAATACGATACAGTACATGGTGAATTTAAAGGCAGTGTTGATAGTGAAGGCGATGATTTAGTGGTAAATGGTAAAAAAATCAAAGTATTTAAAAGTCGCAATGTAAAAGATCTTGACTTTGCAAAACACGGCGCACAAATTGTTTTAGAGTGCACAGGAGCGCATTTAACTATGGCAAAATGTCAAGAATTTATAGATATGGGAGTACAAAAAGTGATCATGAGTGCTCCTGCAAAAGATGATACTCCTACTTATGTTTTAGGAGTAAATTCAGAACTTTACAAGGGTGAAAGCATTATTTCTAATGCAAGTTGTACAACAAATTGTTTAGGTCCTGTTTGTCGTGTTTTACAAGATAATTTTGGCATAGAAAAAGGACTTATGACAACAATACATGCTTATACAAATGGACAAAGTATTATTGATGCTAAAGCTAAAGATAAACGCCGTTCTCGTGCTGCAGCGCAAAATATCATTCCAACTTCTACAGGCGCAGCAAAAGCTATGAAACTTGTTATGCCTGAACTTAATGGCAAGCTTCATGGACAAAGTATGCGTGTGCCAGTGATTGATGTATCAAGCGTGGATTTAACTGCACAACTAAGCCGTAAAGTCAGCAAAGATGAAATCAATGAAGCTTTTAGAAAAGCTGCAACTACAAATTTAAAAGGCATTTTAATGGTAGATGATGAAGAAAGAGTTTCAAGCGATTTTATCACTTGTTCTTATGGAGCTATTGTAGCAAGTGATTTAACTCAAGTGATTGCGGATGATTTTATCAAGGTAATTGCTTGGTATGATAATGAATGGGGCTATTCAAGTCGTCTAGTAGATATGGCAGTATATATTGCAAATAAGGCTTAATCATGAGTGATATTATTTCTATAAAAGACATTGATTTAGCTAAGAAAAAAGTTTTTATAAGATGTGATTTTAATGTTCCTCAAGATGATTTTTTAAATATCACTGATGATAGACGCATAAGATCAGCTATTCCTACGATAAGATATTGTTTGGATAATGGCTGTAGTGTGATTTTAGCCTCTCATTTAGGGCGTCCAAAAGAAATTAGCTCTAAATATTCTTTAGAACCTGTGGCTAAGCGTCTTGCTAGACTTTTAGATAAAGAAATTATTATGGCAAAAGATGTTATCGGCGAAGATGCAAAAACCAAAGCTATGAATTTAAAAGCGGGTGAAATTTTACTTCTTGAAAATTTGCGTTTTGAAAAAGGCGAAACTAAAAATGATGAAAATTTAGCCAAAGAACTTGCTTCTATGGTTCAAGTTTATATCAATGATGCTTTTGGAGTATGCCATAGAGCACATTCTAGTGTAGAGGCGATTACTAAATTTTTTGATGAAAAACACAAAGGCGCAGGATTTTTACTCCAAAAAGAAATTGATTTTGCAAGCAATCTTATCAAACATCCAGCACGTCCTTTTGTCGCTGTTGTTGGAGGTTCAAAGGTAAGTGGAAAACTTCAAGCATTGACAAATTTATTACCAAAGGTAGATAAATTAATCATAGGCGGAGGTATGGCATTTACTTTTTTAAAAGCTTTAGGTTATGATATAGGAAATTCACTTTTAGAAGAAGAACTTTTAGAAGAAGCTAATAAAATTCTTACCAAGGGTAAAAATTTAGGAGTGAAAATTTATCTTCCAGTAGACGTTGTAGCCGCTCCTGCGTGCTCACAAGATGCGCCGATGAAATTTGTTCCAGCGCAAGAAATTCCAAATGGTTGGATGGGTTTAGATATAGGACCTGCGAGTGTGAGACTTTTTAAGGAGGTGATTTCTGATGCGCAAACGATTTGGTGGAATGGACCTATGGGTGTTTTTGAAATTGATAAATTTTCAAAAGGTAGCATTAAAATGAGTCATTATATCAGCGAAGGACATGCAACTTCTGTTGTTGGAGGCGGTGATACGGCTGATGTGGTTGCGCGTGCAGGTGATGCAGATGAAATGACTTTTATTTCCACTGGAGGTGGTGCTTCTCTTGAACTTATAGAGGGTAAAGAACTTCCAGGTGTAAAAGCTTTAAGATCTAAGGAAAATGAATGATCTTTGCTGCAAATTTAAAATGCAATCACACAAGGGCAAGCTTTAAAATTTATGCTGAAATTTTAAATAAAACTATGGGGGCAAAATGCGATGATATTATCGTTTTCCCACCTAGCGTAGTATTTTTAGAAAATGAAAATAACTTCATACAAGGAGCGCAAAATTTTTATCCTTGTGTTAATGGAGCTTTTACAGGCGAGCTTGGAAAAGAACATTTGGACGAATTTGGGATCAAATGTGTTTTAATCGGGCATTCTGAAAGAAGAGCTTTAGGAGATGAAGAATTTATTAAGGCTAAATTTGATTTTGCTAAAGAGCATGGTTATAAAATTGTTTTTTGTATAGGTGAAAATTTAGATACAAAAAATTCAGGCAAGACTTTAGAGTTTTTAAAAAAACAACTTGAAGTTATTGATTTAAATTATGAAAAACTCATCATCGCTTATGAGCCTATTTATTCTATAGGAACGGGAGTGAGTGCACAAGCTACAGATATTGCTAAAGTGCTTGAATTTTTAGCGAGTTTAACCAAAGCACCTTTGCTTTATGGTGGAAGTGTGAATGAAAATAATATTAAAGAAATTTTAAGTGTAAATCATTGTGGTGGAGTTTTGATAGGCTCTGCAGCTTTAAAAGTAGAAAATTTTATAAAATTAATCAAAGGATAAAAGATGATTATGAAGGGTAAAAAAGGTCTTATTGTAGGGGTTGCAAATAATAAATCTATCGCTTATGGCATAGCAAAAGCATGTTTTGATCAAGGAGCCGAGCTTGCTTTTACTTTTTTAAATGATGCTTTAAAAAAACGCGTAGAACCTATAGCACAAGAGTTTAATTCTAATTTTGTTTACGAGCTTGATGTAAACAATAATGAGCATTTAGATTCTATCGCTGAAAAAATCAAAAAAGATTTAGGTGAGATTGATTTTGTGGTACATGCGGTTGCTTTTGCTCCAAAAGAGGCTTTAGAAAATTCTTTTTTAGAAACTTCAAAAGAAGCTTTTGATATAGCTATGCAAACTTCTGTGTATTCTTTACTTTCTTTAACACGTGCGGTTTTACCTATTTTAAAAGATAAGGGTTCGATTTTGACTTTAAGTTATCTTGGTGGGGTTAAATATGTGCCTCATTATAATGTTATGGGTGTAGCAAAAGCTGCACTTGAAAGTTCTGTGCGTTATTTAGCAAGAGATTTAGGGGTAAAAGGAATTCGTGTTAATGCTATTTCAGCAGGTCCTATTAAAACTTTAGCAGCAAGTGGAATAGGAGATTTTAGAATGATTTTAAAATACAATGAAATCAATTCTCCTTTAAAACGCAATGTGAGTATAGAAGATGTAGGAAATTCGGCTATGTATTTACTTAGCGATTTGGCAAATGGTGTTACAGGTGAAGTACATTATGTCGATGCAGGATATAACATCATGGGTATGGGTGATGTTGAAAAAAATGAAGAAGGGCAAACTGTTCTTTGTTGGGATAATCAAAAAGGATAAAAAATGACAAAGCTTAGCAATGAAGAATTAAAAAATATACTTGAAGGTCGCATTAAAAAACTTGAAAATTCCATTTTAAAAGAGGATAAGGTTGTCAATGAAGAAAGTGTAAAAATTCTTGCTAAGCATTTATCTTTAGGCAATGAAATTCCAGCTCTTGCTCAAAGATTTTTTCAAATCGCACCTAAAACAAAGTTAGTATGGCTTCATCTTTGTGAATGTACAGGGTGTAGTGAGAGTTTGTTGCGTTCTGAGTTGCCAAGTTTTGATGAGCTTATTTTTGATTTTTTTTCTTTAGAATATCATGAAACTTTAATGGCAGCAAATGGCACTAAAGCTGAAGAGCTTTTAGAGCATGTTTTAGAAGAAGATTTTATTTTAGCGGTTGAAGGTGGTGTTGCAGCCATTGATACCTTTTTTCTTACTATAGGAGCACAAGGAGAGAGTGGCTATGAAATTTTAGAAAAACTAGCCGCTAAAGCCAAGGCTATCTTTGCAGTGGGTACTTGTTCAAGTTATGGTGGTATTCAGGCTGCTTATCCAAATCCTAGTAAAACTTGTGGTATTAGTGAAGTTTTAAGTCAGAAAGTAGTAAATATCCCAGGTTGTCCTCCAAGTGATATAAATATCATTGCGACTTTAAGTTTTTTTGCTTTATTTGGAGTTTTACCTGAACTTGATGAGCAAAATCGTCCTGTTTGGGCTTATGGTAAATGCCTGCATGATATGTGTGAAAGAAAGGCAAAATTTGAAAGTGGGATTTTTGCTGAACATTTTGACGATGAGGCTGCAAAGAATGGAGCTTGTTTATTTAAGGTAGGTTGTAAAGGACCTTATACTTACAATAACTGTCCTAAAGTGAAATTTAATGCTAAAACTTCTTGGCCAGTGGCCGCAGGACATGGTTGTATAGCCTGTAGTGAGAAAAATTTTTGGGATGAGTTTGGGAATTATGAAAAGCCTATGGCAAATATTTTTTCTTACGCTAAACTTTGTAATGAAGAGTTAAAACAAGAATTTTTTCTAGAAGAGCAAATTAAAATTTTAGAACAAATAGATTTTGAATTTGAAAGCAATATAAAACTTATTTTACAAAATATAGCTAAAAATAAATTAGGCGCTTTGCTTGTAGAAAATTATAAAAAATCCTTTGAAAAAAACTATGCTTTTATAGAACAAAATTTTGATGAAAATCCTATGCCTTCAAAAGATTTTTGGAAATATCTTGAGATAAGCTTTATTTTGGTTAAAGGCGCATTTTTAAAAGATAAGAATGATTTTTTAATTGCGGCAAAAAATTATGCTTTTAAACATGCAAGTCCTTATGATTTTAAGTTAAATATGAACGCTGAAAAACCAAAGCTTGATGTGAGCAAATCTTTTCGTATGACTTTAATCTATCTTTGCGGCGGACTTGATTTTGAAGGTGTTGCTTATAGCATTTTAAAAGCTTTTGAAGATAATATCGCTAAAATTTCATCATTAAAAGCAAGTTAGTTTAATAAAATTTTAGCGATATAAAGTCCTATAAAAGCTACTATATAAGCACTTGTGCAGGTAAAAAGAAAGAGAAAGAGAGTGTATTTTAGCTTTCCACTTTCTTTTGAAAAAACTATAGTTGCTGCAAAGCAGGGATTATAAATCATTACAAATAAAATAAAAGCCACTGCACTTGGTATGGGTATATTTTTAGCGATAATTCCTTTTAAATCATTATTTGTTTCATCTACATCTTTTCCTAGTGAATAAAGCACGCCCATAGTTGAGATCATCACTTCTTTAGCAGCCAAACCACTGATTAAAGATACGCTTAATTTCCAATCTAACTCAAGGGGTTTAAAAATAGGTTCTATGCCTTTGCCAAATTGTCCTAAATAACTTTGTTCTATAGCTCTTTCTTGAGCATTAAAATCATTTAAATTTTCTTCACTTTTTGGAAAATTGCTAGCAAACCATATGAGCAAAGAGGCCAAAAGTATGAAAGTTCCTGCTTTTTTAAGATACATTTTGGCTTTATTACAAACCATAAACCAAACTAAATGCCAATTTGGCATACGATATTTTGGCATTTCCATAACAAAAGGTTCATCAAGTCCACGAAATGCTGTCATTCTTAAAAATTTTGCAGCACAAAGTCCTAAAATCGCACCTAAAATATAAATTCCAAAAAGATAATTTCCTGCTTTTTCACTTGGAAAAAAAGCACCGATAAAAAGCACATATACAGGAAGTCTTGCCCCGCAACTCATAAAATTGATCACAAAAAGAGTTAAAAGTCTATCTCTTTTGTTCTTAAGAGTGCGTGTAGCCATAAAAGCAGGTACTGAACAACCAAAACCAGTGATTAGTGGAATAAAACTTTTACCATGCAAACCAAATTTATGTAAAATCCCATCAAGTAAAAAAGCTACTCTTGACATATAGCCTGTGGTTTCTAAAAGAGCTATGCCTAAAAATAAAATCATTATATTAGGCAAAAAAAGTATCACAGCACCAACACCTGCGATAATCCCATCAGCCAAAGCTGAAGCGATAAAGGTATTAGAAATATTGTTTTTAACAAATTCACCTAAGGTATTAAAGCCCGATTCTATATAATCCATAGGAATTTGCCCTAAGCTAAAGGTGAGTTGAAATAAAAGCCACATTAAAAATAAAAATATAGGTAAGCCAAAGAATTTATGGATAAGCAAGGCATCGATTTTTTTGGTTAAATTTCTTTCTTCTTTTTTGTGTGTAATAATTTTTTTTGAAAGTTCATTAATAAAATATAATAAATCTTCTTTTTCTGGACTTTTTTCGCAAAGCGGAGTGTAAAATTGGGATCTTGGAATAAATTTACTTTCAAATAAAATAATAATTTTTTGCAGCAAAAGTTCTAAATTTTCTTTTGTTTTTGCTGAAATTTCAACAACTTGACTTTGAAATTCTTGGCTTAAAACAGAAGTGTCAAGCTCTATACCTTCTTTTTTGGCTTCATCACACATATTTAAAGCTAAAAGCATTTTTTTATTAAGGCTTAAAAGTTCTGCACTAAGGATAAGATTACGTTCTAAATTGGTAGCATCTAAAACATTAACAATAACATCATAGTCATTTTGATTTAAAAAATGACGTGTGATTTTTTCTTCTTCGCTATATCCATCTAAAGAATAAGTTCCTGGCAAATCAATGACTTCAAATTCATAGTTTTTATAAAAAGTTTTTGCGCTTGCTTTTTCTATAGTAACTCCGCTAAAATTTCCTACTTTCATATTGGCTTTGCAAAGCGCATTAATAAGAAGACTTTTGCCTACATTAGGCTGACCTACAAGGGCTATTTTGATTTTTTTCATATAAGATTCACTTCTATGGTTTTAGCTTCATCAGATCTTAGGATAACACAACTTGTATCAAGTTCTACCATTATGGTGGCATTTTTTAAAGAGGAGTGAATTTTTTTCAAGTTTTTATTTTTAATAAATCCAAAGCTTAAAAGTCTATTTTTGAGTTCTTTGTGAGCGTTTAAATTGACAATAATAGCTTTTTGTCCATCTTTTAACTCGTTTAAAGTCATTGTAATTCCTAAATTAATAATAAATATTATAATAAAAAAGTGTAATGAAATTATCCTTCTTGTAAAAAGAAGGATAAATATTTAAAAAGAAAAGTGGTTTAAATTTTCTAGATTGATGATTTGATCTAGAATTTTGTTAGCTTTAGCATTATCAAGGTAAATTTGTGCATTGGCTAAAAATTTAGCTTTTAATTCTTCAAAACTTAGTGGATTATCAAAATTACCTTTATTGATAAAAACATCTTTTTGGATTATGCGTCCATCTTGCAAACTGGCTTCTAAATGCCCTGGAAAATATTTTGGAAAGCCTTGAGATTTTCTTTTTTCGTAACTGATTTTTTTAGCAAATTCTAGTACTTCTTCACGCTTTAAATTTTCATAAGAATCAAGAGTGATTTTGCCATCAAAGAATCCTAGAGCCATTAAAAAAGGCATGGAAAATTTAGCTTCATAAGCACTATTTGGAGTGTATTTTGCTTCCAAAGGATCACAGATAAAAGAAATAGGAACTTCATCTACAAAACAATGAATACTTTTAATTTCATCAGCTTTTAAACCATCATTTTTTAAAGCAATGGCACAATCAATAAGCCCATGAGCAAAATGACAGCTTGGATAAGGTTTGATTGAAACTTGCATGGTTTGCCAAATTTCACCTAAGGCTTTGCCAAGTTCTGTTTTATCGCATTCTTCTTCTATGCCAAAACATTTAAAGATATTATCCCTACCTTCAAAAATACTCAAAGGCCCACTCATATTGTTTTTAGCAAAATGAGCCACCATAATGCCGTTTTTAATAGCATTGGCAATATGTAAAACTTTTGAATTAGATCCATTGGATAAAAACTCATTAACCCCACTTGCAAAACTTCCTGCAAGTCCTAAAGCATTAATGATTTGTTCTTTGTTAAGATCTAGCAAGATTGCACTTGCACTCACGCTTCCAAAAATTCCTGCAATAGCAGTAGTATGAAAACCACGCTTATGAAAAGTACCTTTGCTTGCAATGCCTACTCTAGCTGCAATTTCCCAGCCTACTATAAAAGCTTTGATGATTTTTTTTGCATCTTTGTTAACATGAAAACCATAACTTAAACAAAGTGGAGTTAAAATCGCACTTGCATGCAAAATCGCTTCTGTATGCGTATCGTCAAAATCTAACGCATGAGAAGCAATGCCATCTAGCATAGCTGCGTATATAGGAACTAGTTTTTGATCATTTACCCAAATAGGAGTATTTTTATCTGTGCTTAAATTTTCAAAAGCTTTAAAAGCATTTAAAACACATTCTTCTTTGCTTGCTGCTATGGCTGTTCCAAGGCTATCAAGCATAAGCTCTTTAGCCCTTTGAACAACTGTATTAGGGATATTTTCATATTTAAGATTGAAAATAAAATCCGCTAAAATTTCACTATAGAACATGATTTTTCCTATTTTAAGATAGCGCTATTTTTGATTTTTGCTAAAAATTCATCTACAAGTTTTGGTGCATATCCTACATAGGTTGTTGCATCAAGTAAAGCATCAATTTCTTTTTCTTTCAATACCTTAGATACTCTTTTATCTGCAAGTAAAACTTCTTTAAAAGTTTTTTGTTTTTCTATACCTAGCATAGCATTTTCATAAACAATTTCATGGGCATGTTGTTTTCCATAATGATCGCTTAATGCAAACATAACACGCTCGGCTAAAACAAAACCATTAAGAGTATTTAAATTTTTAAGCATTTTGTCTTTTTTTACTTCTAAATCACTAAGAGCGAATTTCATATTTGCTAAAACCACAGAAAGCATTAAAAACATTTCAGGTAAAAGCTTCCATTCCATTTTCCAAACTTGACCATCTCTTTCATGTTCATGTCTTTCAATATCGCTTAAAATGGCTAAATTTGCTTTAAAGGCATTGCTTATTGTAACCGCATTTTCGCTTACTGCAGGATTTCTTTTGTGTGGCATAGTGCTTGATCCTACTTGTCCTTTTCCAAAAGGTTCAGCAACTTCATCAATTTCATTATGCGAAAGGATTAAAATTTCATGAGCGATTTTGTTAAAGGTTGCGTTGATATTACCTAGTACAAAACCAAGCTCTATAAAGCGATCACGTGCGGGTTGCCAAGAAATATTAGGCACATCAAGTCCTAAATTTTCTAAAGTGAGTTTTTCTACTTCATTGCACTCATCACTTAAACTTGCTTTAGTTCCTACAGCACCTACTATACTACCTACATAAAGTCTTTTTTCAAGCTCAAGTATTCTTTCAAAATGACGCTCAAGTTCGCTTAACCAAATAGCCACTTTATGTCCAAAAGTAATAGGCAAAGCTTGAAGTGCTAAAGTTCTTCCCATCATAGCAGTGTTTTTATGGGTTTTAGCTAGTTTCGCTAAGGCTTTTGCGATAGCTTTTAATTCACTTTTTACAAGAGTCATTGCTTCTTTAAATTGTAAAACCAGTCCTGTATCGATGATATCTTGAGTGGTTACTCCAAAATGTACATATTCGCCTAAATTATTATCGCAAGCTTTTTCTAATCCTCTTACAGTAGGAACTAAAGGGTGTTTGGTCTTTTTAAATTCAGCAAAGATAAAGTCCATATCCATAAATTTATAATGAGCTTTTTTTGCGATCTCATCAGCTGCTTTTTTAGGGATAATTTTAAGTTTTGCTTGTGCTTTTGCTAAAGCTGCTTCAACATCGAGCCATTTTTGTATGCGGTTTTGTTCGCAAAAAATAGCACGCATTTCCTGCGTGCTCCATGAGTCTGCTAGTAATCTATGATCAAATACGCTAATTCCTGTCATCTTATCTCCTTATTTTTTAATACTATCAAAAGCTTGTGTTAAATCAGCAATTAAATCTTTAGTATCTTCAAGACCTATATGAAATCTTACAAATGGTCCTCTTGCACTCCAATCTGTTGCAGTTCTAGGTGGAGTAGTTACGGTGGCTAAGCTTTCATATCCACCCCAGCTAGCACCAATTGAAAAGTATTCTAGTTTATCTACAAATTTAATAGCATCATCTTTGCTATAACCTTCTGTAAATTCTATGGTAATCATACCATTTGCACCTTTATGATCACGCATGAAAATTTCATGATTTGGGTGGGATTTGAGTTTTGGATAGAAAATTGTTTTAATTTCTTTTCTACTTTGTAAAAACTCTACAATTTCATCAGCACTTTTTTCATGAGCTTTCATTCTCACATCTAGTGTTCTCATACCACGAAGTACTAAGTAAGCATCATCAGGACTTGTTGTAAAGCCTAAAGCTTCTGGAAGTTTGTCAAAATTTTTCCATTCTTTTTCGTTGATTACTACTATACCCATGGTTACATCAGAGTGTCCACTAAGATATTTTGTAGCAGCGATAACTGAAATATCCACTCCAAGTTCTAAAGGATTTAGAAAATATCCACTAGAATAAGTATTGTCAATAGCTACAGGGATATTATGCGCATGGGCAATTTTGCAAAGTTTTGGTAAATCTATGACTTCATAAAGTATAGAACCTGGACTTTCACATAAGATAAGCTTGGTATTAGGTTTGATTTTTTCTTCTACATCACTTGCATCAGCTTTTAAAAAATCAATTTCAACTCCCATTTTGTCTAAAAATAATTCGCAAATCGTTCTTACAGGCCCATAAATTGCATCAGTGATTAAAAAATGTGCATCTTTGCTTGCATAGTTTAAAAGCACCATAGCTAATGCTGCAAGTCCTGTTGGGAAAAGTTGTGCTCTATAACCACCCTCTAGAGTGCAAATAAGTTTTTCAAGTTCAAAATTGGTTGTTGTTCCTCTAGCCCCATAGCTTAAAACACGATCTGTTTTTCTTAATTCTCTGTATTTTTGCCAAGTTGCGTGATCTTTAAAAAGTATGGTTGATGCACGCATAAGTGTAGGATTGACTGATCTTACTTCAGCGCCTTGATCGCCTCTGCCACAATGAATAAGTTTAGTTTTTGAGTTCATTTTTTCTCCTTTTTAAAGATAGATATAAGTCATAATAACATTTACAATAGCCGCTACAAGCATAGGAATAGCTGTTCTTTTAACCACGGCAAAAGGACTTACTTTTGCAATAGCTGAGATAGCTAAAATCGCTGGTGCAATAGGACTAACACATCTTCCAAAGCCCGTCATGATTTGAATTGGTGCTATCATGGTGATAGTTTCAACTCCAAAGTGTTTTGCTATATTTGGGATAAGTGGAGCAAAGCTAAAAAATGCCGCATTTCCTGAACCCATTAAGAAAGCACAAACTGCAAGCAAGATTGAAACGGCGATAATAATAGCCAAAACTCCAAATCCTGCATTTTTGCAAAATTCTATTAAAGTATCTACAAAACCTACAGATAAAAGACCGCTTGCAAATACTTGACCACAAACGATGAGTGAAACTGTGATAACAAATAAATGTCCCATTCCTTTAAAGAAAATCATAATAGAATTAAGAGTTTCTACTATACTTTTATAGCGTATCATTTCAAAAATAATAGCCACAAAAGTTGAAATCACCATTGCTACTGGAACATTCATTTTAATGGCAGTGCTAGCAACTGCTTTAACTTCTTCAGCACTACTTATTCCCATTAAAACCAAGATGCTATCAAGCACGGAACTAAATCCTAGGATTAAAACCAAAGGAATTATAGGTAAAATCGCATAAATTCTAGGAGGCTTTTTAAGTTCTTTTTCTTTACCTTCATTTTCATTTAGTTCTTTTTCAATTTCTTGTGCATTGAAGACAAAATTATCTTTTTTGTCAAAAAATTTATTGCAAAGATATATCGCAATACCTACAGCTATAATGATAGGCAAGGTTGTAGGGAGTTGATAATGAACAAAATAAATTGCAGGATCAACTTCAGCTACTTTTGATGCCATGATCACATTTCCACTTCCAGGCCCATGATCGATATATTGACAAATAGCAATCACACTTAAGGCAGAAAGTTTTGAAACACCAGAGCGTACAAGTATAGGATACATAGTAACCATAAGTAAAAGTGCCAAGCCTGCGTGAGAAGGGATGAAAAGAACTAAAAATTGCACGATAAAATAAGCAACTATGAGTAAAACATAAGGAGATTTTACGGCTTTTAAAGGTTTTTCAAAAACTTTAAAAAGTGCATAAGAAGCCCCTACATGATCCATATAAGCAGAAAAACCTGCTATAGTCATAAGTGTAAGTCCAAGCCCTGCTAATGTACTTGACATGGTTTGATTGAAAACTTGAAAAATATCAAAAAAACCTAAATTTAAAGAACCTTTAGCGACAATGTGTGGAGAAAGTCCAAAAAGAGCAGCTAAGGAAAGTAAAAGTAAACCACTTAAAAGCAATGCCATGTGAGCATTGATTTTTTTATAAAGCATAAAAACAAGTAAAAAAACACTAAATAAAGAAAAAACAATACCTAGCATGTTTTATCCTTTTTGAGCGATGATCTCTATCTCTACTTTAGCTTTTTTTGGCAGATCTTTTACTGCAAAAGCACTTCTTGCTGGATAAGGAGCTTTAAAAAATTCAGCATAAATTTCATTAAATGCTACAAAATCATTAATATCAGCTAAAAAGCAAGTGGTTTTAATCACTTTATCATAACTGATACCATTTTCTTCTAAGATAGCACCGATATTTTTTAAAGATTGTTTGGTTTGTTCTTTGATATCAGAGCTTTCTATTTCTCCTGAAGCAGGGTTGATAGGAAGTTGTCCTGATATAAATAAAAGTCCATTTGCTTCCCTATAAGCTGAGTATGGACCAATGGCCTTTGGATAGTTTGACATGAATTCTCCTTTGTTAAATATAGATTAAACAGAATGCATTTTATCACTACAATAATAATTTGTCAATAGTTTATTATCATAATAATAAAATTTTATTTTTAAGAAATGTTTTAAAGTATAAAGAGTAGAATTTAATATTATATTAATTTTTTATTGAAGGCAGTTTTATGGATGAGGGACAAAAACAACAATTTATAAAGTTGACATATTTTTTAGGAGAAGTTTTAGGTGAGCAATATGAGATAGTTTTTCATGTAATTACTGAAGATGGGGCTTATATTGCGGCAATTGCTAACAATCACATTAGTGGGAGAAGTTTAGATTCTCCCTTGACTGCTTTTGCAAGTGAGCTTATGCAAAATAAAAAATATTTAGAAAAAGATTTTTTATGTGATTATAAGGCTCTTGTTGGAAAATCAAAATTAATTAGAGGATCTACTTTTTTTATTAAAAATCATGACAAATTAGTAGGTATTTTGTGTATCAATCATGATACTAGCATTATGAGAGATTTAATATGCAAGATGATTGATTTAGAAAAAATTGGAGATATGGGTGATATTTTAGGAAATATTAGTTTTTCTCAAAATGATTCAAGCATAGAAACATTAAGTCACTCGATAGAGGATATTTTAGTTCAAAGTGTAGATTCTAGTTATTTAAATTCTAATTATCAATTAAGCATTACTCAAAAAGAAGAAATTGCTGAAAAGCTATATGAAAAAGGTATTTTTAATATAAAAGGAGCGGTTCCTATCGTAGCAAAATTTTTAAAAATTTCAGAACCTAGTGTTTATAGGTATCTGAAGAAATTTAAAAAATAACTAAAATTTTTTGATAAATTTTAGTATTTTTAGGCTCGTTTTCTTTAAAAAATTATTTTTAGATTTTTTGAGTAAAAATTCTGCCACATCTTTGCGTCCAAACATAATAGCAAAAGTATAAGGTGTCATTCCTAAACCATTGTTTTCATCAATATTTGCTCCATATTTAACTAAAAGTTCACACATAGGTAAGTATCCTTTAAAACAAACTCCCGCTAATGGGGTTTGTCCACGATCGTTTTTTTCATCTACTTTTGCACCTTTTTCTAAAAGCATTTTAGCGCTTTCATAAGAATTATTATAAGCTGCAAGCATAAGCAAGCTATCGCCTTTATGAGTTTTTAAATTTGCATTTAAACCTGCTTCTATCATGATTTTAAGATTTTCACATTCATTATTTCTTGCAAAATTAAAAGCCATTTTGCAAAGCTCTTCAAATCTTTTTTCTTCTTCTAAACTAAGAGTTGTCATTGTTTTTCCTTAATTATTATAATCTTTAGTTTGCCACCAAAAGTGGCAAGTAAAAATTATTTTTCTAAAGCTTTTTTAATTCCTTTTGCATAATCAGGTGAAATTTTTTCAAAATGTTCTAAAGCTCTAGTGATAATTTTTTCATCAACTCCCTCCATAGAAGCGGCGATATTATGAAAAAGTTGAGTTTTTTGATCATCATTCATAAGATTAAATAAAGCTCTTGGTTGAGTATAAAAGTCATTATCTAGTGGAGCATATCTTTGTGCTACGCCTTCTAAGACTAAATCAGGTTCAAGATAGCTTTTGTCTTCTTTTGGGCTATTATCATAGCTGTTTGGTTCATAATAAGCTGCATCATTTTTATAACTATCAAAATTCATAGCACCAGCGACATTGTAAGTATTCACTTCGCTTTTTGCACGATTTACGGGCAAAAGATGATAATTAGTTCCTATTCTATATCTTTGTGCATCAGGATATGAAAAAATTCTAGCTTGCAACATTTTATCAGGGCTAAAGCCAATTCCAGGAACGATATTGCTTGGACTAAAGGCAGCTTGTTCAACTTCATTAAAATAATTTTGAGGATTTTTGTTTAGAATCATTTCGCCTATATCCATCAAAGGCACAAGACTATGAGGCCAAATTTTTGTTAAATCAAAAGGATTAAATCCAAGTTTTTCTATATCTTTTTCAGCAAGAATTTGAACTTGAACTTTCCATTTTGGAAAATCTTTATTTTCTATAGCATTATAGAGATCTCTTTGATGACTTTCTCTATCTTTTGCTATAAGCTCGGCAGCTTCTTGGTTGGTAAGATTTTTAATCCCTTGTTGGGTTTTAAAATGGAATTTCACCCAAAATCTTTCATTTTTATCATTAATAAAACTATAAGTATGGCTTCCAAATCCATGCATATGACGATAACTTGCAGGAATTCCTCTATCGCTCATAAGAATGGTTACTTGATGTAAACTTTCAGGACATAAACTCCAAAAATCCCAAGCAGCATTATTGCTTCTTAAATGTGTTCTTGGATCTCTTTTTTGAGTATGGATGAAATCAGGGAATTTATAAGCATCACGGATGAAGAATGTCGGAGTGTTATTTCCTACCAAGTCCCAGTTTCCTTCTTTGGTGTAAAATTTAATAGCAAAACCTCTCACATCGCGTTCAGCATCTGCTGCACCTGCTTCACCTGCAACAGTAGAAAAGCGTAGGAAAAGAGGAGTTATTTCTCCTTTTTGAAATATTTTTGCCTTAGTATAAGCAGATAAATCAGCGGTGATTTTTATTTCTCCATAAGCCCCACTTCCCTTGGCATGAACGGTTCTTTCTGGAATTCTTTCTCTATTTTGATGAGCAAGTTTTTCAAGCAAAAGATAATCTTGCATAAGCAAAGGTCCTTTTGCGCCTGCACTTAATGAATTTTGGTTATCGGCTATAATGTTTCCAAAATCGTTAGTTAATTTTTTCATTGTTTTCTCCTAAATAATAAATTTTATTAATTGGTAAATTATATCTATTAAAAATTAAAATTAACTGAATAATTGCATTTTATTGATAATAAATTTCAAAATAAATTTAGTTTTTTTATATTATAATAATAATTATCAAAATATATTTTAAAAATCACAAAGGAGAATTTATGTCAGTTTTGGTTATTGGTGCAGATGAAATCACTCCTATTAGAGCTGTTTTACATGATTTAGGTGCTAAAAAAATAGAACACTGGGATGCACGTAATGAAAATAGAGTTAATCGCAAGCCGATTCCTTGTGATACAGAATGTATAGTAATGTTAACAAGCTTTTTAAATCATAATACTATGAAAAAAATCAAAAATGAAGCTAAAAAGCGCAAAATTCCATTAGTATGTGCAAAAAGAAGTGTAAGTTGTGTGTATTGTGAATATTGTAAAATTTTTAATCTTAATAAAGAATTTTCTTGCTATAAAGGTTAAAGATGTTATTTGGATTTGATGATAAGCGAGAATTTATACCGCAAATTTATCGCTATTTAAACAATCAAGAGCTTATGTTGACTTTTTTAACTCAATATAATGCGAGCGTTGATAGTGCTCTAAAAATTCCTCTTTTATATGCAAAAAATACCAAGAGTTTAAAAATGATATTTGGAAATTTTTTGCATAATATAATGCATGTTTCATTTGGTAAGATTCAAAATATAAATATCAAGCTTAATACATACGCTTTTTACTTTCAAAAAAGAAAAAGCTTGATTTTTAATACTAAAATATCTAAGAATATCGATCTTTTAAGACTTTTAAGAATTTATCTTTATGGCATTTGTTTTGATGCACAAATTTTATTTAGCTCTTATGTTTATGATAAGGTTTCTTTTCAAAATAATGGAAAAAATATAGATCAAGATGGTGATCTTATTATAATAGATAAGAAATTTGCAATTTTACCACTTTGTAAAGAGATTAATGCACATAATTTAAAAATTGAAAATGAAATTCATGGATTATTGAATTTAATAAAAGAAAACAATTTTGAAAAATTTTATATTGTTTGTCCGCGTAACAAAAATTTCACACATTTTATTGAAATAAAACATTTTTTGTGTGATTTAAACAAAACTATGTTAAAATTAGTTCCGTATAAAATATCAAATCAAATTATAAGGAGAAAATAATGTCAGTAGCAGTAATCTATGGTAGTGCTATGGGAAATACAGAAGGAGCGGCTAATACAATTGCTTCAAAACTTGGAATTAGCGATGTTTTTAATATCTCAGATATTGATGCGGCTAAAATGAATTCTTACGATAAATTAATTTGTGGAACTTCAACTTGGGGAAGTGGTGATTTACAAGATGATTGGGATGGTTTTGATTTTTCAGGGCTTAGTCTTGGTGGAAAAACTGTAGCTGTATTTGGTATGGGTGATAGTGAAAGTTATTCTGACACTTTTTGTGGCGGCATGGGTAAATTAGCTCAAAATTTAAAAGATGCAGGTGCAAATTTGGTAGGAGAAGTTTCAACTGATGGTTATACATTTGAAGCAAGCGATGCGGTTGTAGATGGTAAATTTGTTGGACTTGCTCTTGACAATGATAATCAAGAAGATCAAACTGAATCAAGAATTGATGCTTGGGTAGAACAAATCAAACCTTATTTTGCTTAATAATTCTTAAAATCAAGAGTTTTTATACTCTTGATTGTCTTTTCTTAAAAATAAAAAAAACTCACTATTTGATTTATAATTTTATTTTCTAAAGATAATTGACAGCGTTCTTTATTTCCAAGATAAGCTGTTCTTGCAAGAAGACTTGTTTTTTGAGAATTGTGATTTTTAGAGTTGATTTGTAAATTAACTTGCATAGTATAGTAGTTTTCTACCATCCATTCTCCATCACTTTCCAAAGGATCAAAATCATAAAAAAATCTTGCTGAAGTTGTGATTTTTTGAGCATAAGAATGCTTTTTCATATCTACAAGATTGATTAAAATTTCATAATCTGCATTCTCTTTTACTTCTTTTAAGCCTAAATTTTTAAGTTTTAAAGCCAAATCTCTATCCAAAGTAGTTCGAAGTTGGCTAGGATTTTGAAAGGAAATTTTAAAACTTTGTTGTTTTTGTGATCTGATAAAAATGCCTTCATTGCTTGTTTGAATAAAGCTTTGTATGAAAGTTGCATTGGTGCAAGCACTCATAAAGAGTGCTATAAAAAAGCTTAAAATTAAAGTAATTTTAGACATTAGGTTTATTTAATAATAGTTGGAGTAGCGCTAAGACCTAATGAGCGATATTTTTCATATAAGGAAAAAACTTCTTTTAATTCTGTATCGCTTACTTTTGGATAATTTTTGATATTTGCATCATAGTATTTGTTTAAAATTGCGATTTTTTCTTTGTCATTTTTTGCTTTTTTTGCTTCTTTGTAGATTAGAGCGGATTTTTCAAAAGCAGATTTTCCATGTACTGGAGTTAAAATATAATTAACTTGATAGTTTTTAAGTTCATCATCAATTTGAGCTAAATGTTCTCTACAATAAGGACATTCAGGATCTGAAAAAACATAAATCGCAGGTTTATTTTTATCTCCCAAAGCTATTACCATGGTTTCTTTTTGTGCTACAGCTTTAGCATTTTTTGTAAAATTTTCTCTTGCTTCTTGAAATTTTTTCATTTCATATTCTTGAGCATAAGAAATTCCCGTTTTCAAGTCGATAAGATCAGGGGTAATAAGACTATCTTTTGTAAAAAGAATGTTTTCTTGTTTTTGCCCATTTAATTCAACGCTTACAATAACACTTTCAAAACCCGTATTACCAACCTTTTGACGATTTGATACACTAACGGTAGCATTTGGAAATTGTGCTTTAATGCTTTTTGAATAAAAATCACTAATTTCTGAATTACTTGCAGCAAACAAAGATGCTGAACAGGCAAGAATTAAACTTAATTTTTTCATAGTTTATAAATCCTTTAAATAAATTATGTTTAATTCTATAATGATTTTCTAAATGTTTGTTAAAAATCTTTTTTCAGCTTCTTTGTTTACTTGAGGAAATTTGTCTAAGTATTCTAAATAAGCAATAGCATATTTTCTTGAAAGATTGAAATATTCTTTCATACTTTGCACATCAAGACTTTGATTTTTTAATAAATTTAAACATTCTTGCATAAGTTTTTCAAGAGCTTGTTTTTCTATAAAAAGATTGTGTGAAAGTCTTACAACCAAGCCTTTTTGGGTAAGTTTTTTGAGTATATTATCTCCGCTTTTTCTGTCAAGTTCTAAAAAATCATAAAGATTATAAGGAGCTTCGGGTTTAATACCTTGTTTTTTTAAAATTTCATACATTTGGTTATTGTTTTTTTCTTGAAGTTTTTCAAAATCTATACCTTTTTTAAAATAAATTCCATTTTGAAAATCCAATAAATTTGACATTTCTTTAAGCCCAAGTTCGCAAAAATTTTCACTTGCCCAAGTAATCCTTAAAGCTAAAGAATGTGCTGAAAGCATGGCATAAGGATTTTTTTCAAGTATGAATTTGATGAAATTTTTAATTTCTTCTAGACTTTGTAAATGATATACATTAAGATTTTTTTCATCGACAAATACTTGATTTAATTCTTTCGCTAATTTCAATGCTTTTTGATGAGAGAGTTTAAATCTCTGATAGCTTGAAAGCAAACCAAAGCCGTATTTATGTGCGTCTTTTAAGAAAGAAAAAGCTGCTTTAAAATCTTTATTTTTCAAAAACATTAAAAATTTATTTTTTTGTTCTTTTTTTAAAGGTTCGCTTAAAGGATTTAAAACCTTACCACCGCCTATAACACGATTGTTTTGTAATAAAATAAAAGCCTCATCAAAACTTAAAAATACATTTTTATCAAAACTAAAATGCACAAAAAATTCATCATTTTCTAGTTTTTTTAATATATTTATTTTGCATTCTATTTGTCTTGAACCCACGCAAAAAATCATTTTGCTATTTTGTAAATTTTTTGCTTTAACTAAAGCATCGCATTCTTTAAAGGCTTTAAAATAACCTTTTTTACTTAGCAAATAACCTTTTTTCAACTCTTTATAATCACAATTTAAACTTAAAGCCACACGGTTACAAGCTTTGATTTGCTCTAAATTAGTATCGTGATTTTGTATATTTTTAACAATGAGTTCTTTTTGAGTGTCTAAACAGATGATTTTTTCATTTAAAGTGATACTTCCTTCATTCAGGCTACCTGTGACGACAGTTCCTATGCCTTTTAGAGAAAAAACTCTATCGATATAATAATGAAAAATCAGTTCTTCATTGTTTTCTTTGTTTTCTATGGTATAAAGATAATTTTTTAATTCTTCTATGCCTTGATTATTTTTTATACTGGTGTGAAATACTTTTAAAATGGGATAATCTAAATTTTTTAACTCTTCTAAAATTTCTACACTTTTTTGCTCTATATTTTCACAAAGATCACATTTGCTAAGCACTAAAATGATATTTTTAATATCAAGAATTTTTAAAATTTCTAAATGTTCTAAACTTTGTTCTTTTAAACCCTCGTTAATATCTACGACAAATAAACAAATACTAAAGCCAAAAGCTCCACTTACCATAGTTTTAACCAAATCTTTATGCCCTGGAACATCGATAAAAGAAATGTTTTTATCTTTTAATTTAAGATTTGAAAAACTTAAATTAATGGTGATTTGTCTTTCTTGTTCTTCTTTTAAGCTATCGCCTTCAAAACCATTTAAAGCTTTAATGAGTGAAGTTTTTCCATGATCAATATGTCCTGCGGTTCCTATAATAACAGATTTCATAAGTTTTCCATTTGATTGATTATAAGAATAAGTTTTTGAAGTTCATTTTCTCGTATAGTTCTAAAATCAAGAACAAATTCATCATTTTCAATGCGTCCTATGATATTTTCTTTTCTAAATCGAGTTTGTAGTTTTAAAGCATCTCCTTGAAAAGTCAGTATATAAGTATCTAAACTTTTATCAGGCATAGAACCTCCTCCTACTAAACTTTTGCTTTTTTTAAGCTGGGTTTGAAATTTTAATTCTTTTTGCACTCTTAAAGCTTTTTTTTCTATAAAGGATAAGTCATCATTTAAAAGTTTTAAGGTAATAATTTTTTCATAATCTTTTTGCAAATAAGCTTTTAAGCTTTCGTTTAAAAAAGATAGAGTTAATTTATCCACTCTTAGCATTCTTAAAAGTTGATTTTGTTTAAGTTTTTCTATGAGTTCTTTTTTTCCAAGTATAATGCCTGCTTGCACACTACCAAAAAGTTTATCTCCACTAAAACTTAAAATATCACATTCTTGTACGAGTTTTTTGATTTTAGGTTCATTTTTAATCAGTTTTTCATTTAAATTTTCACACCAGCCAGAACCTAGATCATAATAACTCAAAAGCCCTTTTTCTTTTGCTAGTTCATGTAGATCTTTTATATTTACTTCACTGTGAAAACCCATAAGAGCGAAATTAGACTTGTGGGTTTTTAAAATTAGAGCGGTATTTTCACTGATAGCTTGTTCATAGTCTTTTAAGTGTGTTTTGTTGCTAGTTCCAACTTCGCAAAGCTTTACACCTGCAGCTTTTATTACTTCAGGCACGCGAAAACTGCCACCAATTTCTACAAGTTCTCCTCTTGAGCTTATGATTTCTTTATTGTAACAAAGAGAATTAAGTACTAAAAAAACTGCCGCAGCGTTGTTATTGACCACTAAAGCATCTTCGCATTCAAAAAGCATTTTAAGTTTTTCTAGCACCAAAGCATAGCGAGAGCCTCTTTTTCCATTTTCTAAATCAAACTCTACATTAGAATAATTACAAATGATATCTTTACACGCTTCATAAAGTTCTTCATGGATTACACTTCTACCAAGGTTTGTATGTATAACCACTCCGCTTGCATTAATCACACTTTGTAAATCTTTGCGGTAAAAAGTTTTGATTTCTTTTTTGATTTCTAAAAGTAGTTTATCTTTAGAAATTTCATCTTGGGAAAAATTTTCTTTTAGTTTTGCGACAACTTTTTTACAAAAAAATGCTTTGATATAAAAAGGATAGGATTTTAAACTCTCATCTTCAATAAGAGTGTTAATTTGTGGAAAAGTTCTAAATTTGTTCATCTTAAGCCTTAAGAAAATATTTGGTTATTTTAACATAGAATTTATAAAATGATGTTTTAAAGAGATTAAGGAAGACAATGCAAGATTTTGTTTATATAAAAAATGATGTTTTAATCCCTTTGCCCGATGCTATTGAAATTTTAGATCAGGCAAATGATAAAGAAGTATTAGTTTGCAATGATAAAAATCAAAAAGCACAAATTTATGCCCCTGAGATTAATTTTTATCTTAAAAATTCTCAAGATGAAATTTTAGAGCAAAGTAAAAATGTTTTAACGCTTTATAAAGCAAGAGCTAGTGTTTATGATTTAGGGCTTGATTTAGAACAAAGCAAAGAAGTGCAAAATCGTTTGATTTTAGCAGACAGCGATACTCAAACCGTAGAGTTTTTAAAAGAACATGGATTTAAGGTTATTGCTTTAAGCAGTGTAGAAATTTTAGCTGTTTTTGGAAGTGTAGGGGAGCTTTGTGCTGTGGTTAAAAATCAAGGCGAAGAAGTGGAAATAGATTTTGATTTTTTACTTTTTAAAGCTGAGGATTTAAGCGCTGTGCGTAAAGATTTTACAAGACAAAGTGGATGTTATAATCTTTTAAATTTTGAAAATCTTGAAGTATTGTTAGAGTTTTTGCAAAGCAAAAGTCCAAAATATCATTATAAAACTTATATTAGCTATAATGCTAGCGTGTGTCAATACCACGAAAGACGCAGTGAGCATTGTGCAAAATGTGCTGAAATTTGTCCTACTGTGGCGATTTTAAAAGATGATGAAAAAAAGCATTTAGAATTTTCTCAAGTGGATTGTTTGGGTTGTGGAGGATGTATTAGCGTGTGTCCTAGCGGATCACTTGATTATGCTCCTATGCCAAGAGAAAGTTTTTTTACCCTTTGTGAGTTTTATAAAGATAAAAAAATTTTAATCATTCCTAAAAAAATGTCTTTAGAAAATTTAAATCTTGCTTTACCAAAAGATGTTTTACCCTTTATGATAGAGGGTGAAAAATGGCTTTCTTCTATGCATTTTTTAGCCCTTTTGCAAAATAGTGGAGCAAATTTAGTTTTTTATACGGATTTTGTATCTCGTGGTAGTAATGAGGCTATTGTGCTTTTAAATACTTTTTTTGAGAGAAAATTTCAAAAAAAAGCTATTTTTGTTGCTAAAGATGAAAAAGAATTGCAAAATGTTTTAAAAGAGCAAGAATTCATACAAGATTTAAAATATGATTTTCATAACAACACCTTAACTACAAGAGAAAATTTTGCCAAAAGAATGCAAGAAATGATAAAAAATGAAGATTTTGGCAGTATAGAAAGTGGCGAATGGTTGCGTTATGGTAAGGTAGAAATCAATCCTAACACCTGTACGCTTTGTCTTTCTTGTGTGGGTGCCTGTAATGTAGGAGCTTTAATCGCTGATAAACAAGAAAATGCTTTGAAATTTAATGCCTCTCTTTGCACGACTTGTGGGTATTGTGAGTTAAGTTGCGCTGAAAAAGATACTTTAAAATTATTTCGTAGTGGAATGGAGTTTAGAGCTTCTTATTTTGAATATCAAACCATGGCAAAAGATGAGCTTTTTGCCTGTATAGAATGTGGTAAAGAATTTGCCACCAAAAAAGCTGTAGAAAAAATAGCCAATTTAATGAAACCTAAATTTGGTAATGATGAGAATAAAATCAAAACACTTTATTGCTGTGCAGATTGCAAGGCAAAAGTGATGATAAAAGCAATGGGTTTTGCGGGGCAAAATTAGATTTAGATCTTAATTTTGCCTTCTAATTCTTCTTTATTTATAAGTTTGCTATCAAATTTAACAACAAGATTTTTAGAGTTTTTATAAATATCTACAACCCCTAAATTTTCACTAAAAGTACTGAAACTTAAAGGCGTTTCTAAAGGTAGATAAAGGTTTTTAAAATCAGCTGGATTTTTTAAGAAAAATAATGCCACAAGCCAAATTAGAGCTAAAATTACTAAAATAATAGCCAAAAGATTTAAGGCATCTAGATGTAAAAATATCCCTCCGATAATACCACCTATAAAACTTCCACCATATCCAAAAGCATTAAACAACCCTAATGCTGCACCTTTTTCATGAACTTTACAAAATTTTGATGCACAACTTTGCATAATAGGTTCGTGTAAATTAAAACCTATAAAAAAAATCACAACTGCTATGATAAAAAAAACTATAGAATTACTAAAAGCAAAAAAAAGATAAGAAAGTATGAAAAAAACAATTCCTAAGAGTAAAATTTGTTTAGCTAAACCTCTTTTTTCGCCTAAACTTCCAGCAAAGCCCATAGCGATAAAACCTGCCACCATAGAAGCGCTATAAACAATCCAAAGTTTATCAGAAGCAAAGCCTAAATGTTTTACTAGAATAATAGGAATACTTAAAAATGCTATACTCATAAGCATTTTTTGCATGAAATTAGTAAGATTCATAAGGGCTAAATTTTTTTGTTTAATAAGATGAAAAAAAGGAGTTTTTTCATTTTCATGAGTGATTTTGTTTTCTTTAGGTACAACGGTATAAAGTAAAATTATACATAAAAGAGACAAAGCTGCACTAAGATCAAAAAGGCTAGATAAACCCCATTTTGCACTCATTAAAGGAGAGATTACCATAGAAGCTGCAAAACTAAGTCCTATAAAAGAACCCATTACTGCCATGGCTTTACCACGATTTTCTTCTGTGATAAAATCACTTATCATTGCTGTAGCCACAGCTCCAATAGCCCCTGCACCTTGGAGCATTCTCCCTAAAAGCATGGTGTAAATATTTTCTGCAAACGAGCAGATTAAAGAGCCTATTATAAAAATAATCAGTCCAATGAGCATGGTTTTTTTACGACCAATTTTATCACTTAAAATCCCAAAAGGCATTTGTAAAATCATTTGGGTTAAGGCGTAAACACCAACTAAAAGTCCCACTAAAAATTCATTAGCACCTTCAAGTTTTAAAGCATAAAGACTTAAAACTGGCAAAACTATAAAAAGCCCAAAAAATCTTGTTCCAACTATGAAAGATAAGGGTAAGACATTATTTAGCATTATCAATTTCCTATTAAATTTGAAATTTAAATTAGGATAATTTTACTATGAAATGGATTAAGCATTGATTAACATCGTTTTATCATTTGATATTTAAAAGCTACGCACAAGGATAAATTTTATAAAATCATATTTTTGTTTTTGATATTATTTTGGAGCTTTTGTTATGAAGATTATCCTAGCTACGAGCAATAAACATAAAGTTTTAGAACTTAAAGAAATTTTAAAAGATTTTGAAATTTATGCTTTTGATGAAGTTTTAATGCCTTTTGAGATTGAAGAAAATGGAAAAACTTTTAAAGAAAACGCCTTGATTAAAGCAAGAGCGGTTTTTAATGCTTTGGATGAAAAGCAAAAAAAAGATTTTATCGCTTTAAGTGATGATAGTGGCATTTGTGTAGATGTTTTAGAAGGAAATCCAGGAATTTATTCTGCTCGATTTAGCGATAAGGGCGATGATAAAAGTAACCGTGATAAACTTGTCAATGAAATGATAAAAAAAGGTTTTAATCAAAGCAGGGCACATTATGTTGCTGCTATTGCTATGGTGGGTTTGATGGGGGAATTTAGTACGCATGGAACCATGCATGGAAAAGTAATAGATACAGAAAAAGGTGAAAATGGTTTTGGTTATGATAGCCTTTTTATTCCAAAGGGTTTTGATAAAACCTTAGCCCAGCTTAGCGTGGATGAGAAGAATAATATCTCTCATCGTTTTAAAGCTTTAGAGCTTGCAAAAATCATTTTAAAGATTTTAAATAAAGGATAAAAATGAAAAATTTTTTAAAATATATAGCTATTATTGTTTTAATATATGCTCTTTATATTGGTTTGGAAACTTGGTTTTCTTAGAATAAATAGTGATTAAAAAGCTTGGTAATAAGAACAAACTTCCACTTAAAAGCAAAATCATTACAAAAACGGTTAAAATTCCAAAATAAATTGTTGGAATAAAATTGCTACTCACCATAACACTAAAACCTAAAACTATGCTAATTGTGGTATAATAAAGTGCTGAACCTATACTAAGGTGAGAAATCATAATGGCTTCTTCTAGGCTTTTGTTTTTAATTTCTTCTCTAAAACGATAAATATAATGTATAGCATCATCAACACCTATGCCTATAGCAATAGCAGCTATAGTAATACTCATCATATCCAAAGGAATACCTAAAAGCCCCATAAGAGCAAAAACCACACTTAAAGGAATAACATTTACCAATATAGCCGCAACTGAAAATTTTAAATCTCTAAAAACAATGATAAAAAGTATAAAAATAGCTAAAATTACAAATATAAGAGTATCAAATTGCGATGAAAAAAGACTTTGGAGCATATTATTATAAAGCACCATTATGCCTGTGATTTGAACTTCTACTCCATCGTTTTTTACAAGCTCGTTGAGCTGTTTTTTAAGATCTATTAAAAACTCATTACGTCTTAAATTCGGATCAGAATCAACAATACGCATGCTAAATCTTAACTCGTTATTTTCTATGCTTACAAAAGGTGAAAGCAAGTCTTGTTTAAATTTAGCAGGTAAATTCTCATTTAAAAACGCAAGGGCAAAATCATCTAACTCTTTTCCATCGTTGATATTTTCCCCTAGGGTTAAAAGACTATTAAGACTTAAAACCGAGCCTACAAATTCTTTGTTTTCTAAAAATTCATGAACTTTTTTTGCAATACGTGTTTTTTTAGAGTCAAACCAATAAGTTTCTTGTGTGGCTAAATTTTCAAATTCACTTTCAAAACTATCAAGAGTATCACTTGTATTTTGATCGTTTTTATTATTTGGAAAACGAATGATGACTTCTAAAGGCAAGGTTCCACCTAGATTTTTATCAATAACCAAAAGTCCTTTTTTGATTTCACTACCATCTTTGAAATAATTGACAAAAGAATTTTCAACTCTGAGTTTTAAAATGCCTATTAAAGCTAAGATTATAGCAAGAACTGAAATTCCATAAATCATGCGACGCTTTTTAGGATCAAGAGCGGTTTTGGCGCAAAAGGCTAAAAGATTAAATTTAAACTCTTTTTTATGATAATTTTTTGGTTTTAAAAGAACTAAGATACTTGCTAAAAACAAATAACTAAAGATAAGAGCTAAACCTATACCTATACTCATCATAATGCCAAGTTTTATGATAGGTTCGATATTTGATAGGATTAAAGAAAAAAATCCTATCATCGTTGTAACAATGGCATAAAGGCTAGGATTTGCTTTGGCTAGTAAGGTTTCAAGCACTATGCGCTCAACTTTAGCTTTGGGATGATTTTGGGTGCTTTCGATAAAATGCGTGATCAAATGAACAACTACACTTAAGGTGATAATTAAAACCAAAGCAACATAATTTGATGAAATAACTGTGATTTGAAAATTTAAAAGTGCAAAAACTCCGCTAGCTGCACTTAAGCTTATAAAACAAATAAAAAGAGGTAAAAAAACAAAACGCCATGAACGGAAAAAATAATAAAGTGCAAGTCCTAGTAAAAACACAAGAGAAACACCATAAAGCACAAGATCAGATTTTATATAAGCTATCATATCATCAGCGATCATGCTTACGCCACCAAGGTAGAGCGTATCTTTATTTTTTTCATAATTTCGAACTATGCTTTTAATAGTATCTAGACTTTGTTTCGTGATAACTTTTTGCTTGTCTTGATGTTCTTTTATGGCAAGACGAATTTGATCTTTTTCTTTTTCATCACTAGCAAGATCGCGTTTTTCTATAAGATTATTATAAACTGTATCAGGCTTTAAGTAAATAATAAGCCCTGTTACTTTTCCATCTTTTGAGATGATATTATTTTTATAAAAGGGACTATTTAAAATTTCATTTTGGGCTTTTGTGCGGTTTATATCTTGGCTTTCTATATTTGGGATATTTTTTAAAAGTTCTTTTAAATCCGTATTTTGCGAACTTTGAAGCAAAGGGGCATTGATGATACTAAAAACGCGTTCTACTAAAGGGGCTTTTTCTAATTCTTCATGAAGTTTTTTTAATTTGGCTAAATTTTCATTTGAAAAAGGTTTTTCATCATAGGGTTTGAAGGCTAAAAGTAAAAAATTATCACTTTTATAATGTTTTGAAATTTCTCTAAAAGTTTTTAAATCTGCATCATCTTCTAAAAGTAAACTTTCAGCACTTGCATCTACACTAAGCTTAAAAGCAAAAAAGCTTAAAAACAGACATATAAACAAGGTTCCAAAAAAAGTACTTTTTGGACGAGAAATAAAAAACTTTAAAAGCTTTGCAAACATTATTCTATGACAATACTTTCAAGTTTTTGAAGTAGGGCATCAAAGCCTTGGTTGGCTAAAATATCTCCAAATTGTGATCTATAAGTTTGTACTATACTCACACCTAAAACATCTACATCATAAATAAGCCAGTTGTTATTATCATTGTAAAATTTGAAAATGATATTTTTTTCTTCCCCATCTACTACCGTAGAAGTGGTTAAAAAATAACGTTTTTCATTTTTTAACTCACCATTTTTGACCTTTAAAACCTGATCTTTATAAAGACTGAGTTTATCGGTAAAACTTTTTTTAAGACTTGTTTCAAAGGCTGTGGTAAATTTTTCTTGTTCTTTTGGGGTTAATTTAGAATAATTTTTCGAAAGACTCAGTTTTGCCATGAGTTTATAATCTATTATGCTATCAAAAAGTTTAAAAATTCCATTAGCAGCTTGTTTTTTATCTTCTTTACTATCTTGTAAAAGTTTTAAGCTTGCATCAATGTTTTTTTGCATAGTGCTAGAAATTTCATCTAGTTGTAAGGCAAAAGCATTAAAAAATAAAGTCAAGATTAAAAATATTTTTTTCATTAATTTCCTTTATTTGCTAAGTTCATTGCGTCTTTGCTCGTAAGCATCACGCAAGAATGGATATAAATTAGGCGTGTTGTGATAAATTTCATCAATTTCATCAAGCCTAAAACTAAGTTCATTACCAAATCCATAAGCACTTATAGCTATACTTGCCCAAGTAGGATCAATGTAAGCGGTAAAACTTGTATACCAAGTTGCAGGTAAAGTAAGAGTGTCTCTAAGATTACTAGGGCCGAGTATAGGTAAGACAATATGAAAACCGCTTCCTACACCCCAGTGAGCCAAAACAGTTCCTAAGTCCGCGGGATGTTTTTTAAGACTCATTTTTGATGCCACATCCATAAGTCCACCAAAGCCCATAATAGTATTGGCAGCAAATCTTTTAAATTCTTCTCCCGCTTCTTCAAATTTAAACTGCAAAACATTGCCTACAAAACGCAAAGGAGCAAGTAAATTATCAAAGAAATTTCTTGCCCCTAATCTTATAAATTCGGGAGTGATAGCGTTATAGCCCTTAAGAACGGGACGCAAACCATAATCATACAAAGCCACATTAAAACTTGTCATAGCTTTGTTATATCCTGAAAGTGGATCGTTTACTTGATAGTTTTGGTATTCTTGTTCAAAATCATCTAAATTTTGTTCTTTAGCAAAAGCAAAAATAGTAAAAAAAATTAAAATAAAAGATATAAATTTTATTCTCAAGCAAAAACTCCTAAAAATTTTAAAAGTAAAATTATAGCAAATTTTTAATCAAGATTTATATCCCAGTAAAAATCCACCCATTCAGTAGCTTCTTTTACTTTAAAATCAGGCTTCAAAAGAGCAGTTTTTTTATAAAAAATGGTTGCAATTTTAAGTTCTATATGAGGAAATTTTTCAAGCAAAACTTTTTTTATTTCTGCTAAACTTTCTCCACTATCTACTATATCATCAATGAGTAGAATTTTTTTGTGCTTGCTTAAATCAGGAATGTTAAAAATTTCAATTGTATCAAGTTTTTTTGTATCATCGTAATGAATTGAGTTTAAAGCAAAAAGCTGACGCGTTTTTAAAGCCACTGCTAAAGAATGCCCCAAACTCATCCCTCCTCTTGCTATAGCTAAAAGTGCATCAGGATTAAAATCTTTTTTAATTTCTTTAGCAAGAATTTTTACATCTTCTTTAAATTCTTCATAGGAGTAAAATATCATTATATATCCTTATTTATTGTAGTGCCATAAGTAAAAAATTACCCAAAGATAATAAACTTAAAACTATAATGCCAAGATTGATTTTATCCCATTCGCGTTTAAAAATTCTTACAAGTAAATAAGAAAGAAAACCAAAAGCAAAACCTGTGGTGATGGAGTAAGTAAAAGGCATCATGATAATAGTAAAAAAGCTTGCTACAGCTATAGCACTATCTTTAAAATCTATATTTTTAACTTCCATAAACATTAAAATTCCAACCATTACAAGTACGGGGTATATTGCGTTTGCAGGAATGGCTTTAAAAAGTGGCAGTAAAAAAAGTGTAAAAGCAAAACAAATAGCTACAACTAAAGCTGTAAGTCCAGTTCTTCCCCCGCTTTCAACCCCTGTAGTGCTTTCTACAAAAGCTGTAACTGTAGAAGTGCCTGTCATAGCTCCTAAAGCCGATCCTGTTGCATCTGCCATTAATGTTTTGCTTAGTTTTTTTTCTCCATTTTTTGGATCATCAAAAATCTTTCCTCTTTCACCCACACCTGTGATAGTTCCTATACTATCAAAAAGTTGAGTGATAAAAAAAGTAAGAATTATAGGTATCATAGTAATATTTAAGGCACTTTTGATATCAAGTTGTAAAAAGATGGCTCCTAGGCCATTTTCCATGCTAAAATTTGGCAAAGAAAAGATTTGCACAGGAAAACTTGCATTGTCTAAATGGAAAATCCAAGCGATAATAGAGCTTACTAATACCCCAAAAATAAAAGCTCCGCGAAGTTTTATAGCCCAAAAAAAGATGATTAAAGCTAGAGTGAAAATTCCAAAAAGCACATGAGGACTTTTGAAATTTCCTATGCTTACTAAAGTATCTTTATTATGCATGATCACACCCATTTGACTTAAGCCTAAAAAAGCTATAAAACAACCTATACCCGCACAAATTGCAAGGCGTAAATCTTTTGGGATATTGCGGATTACCCAAAGGCGAAAATGCGTAAAAGAAAGTATGAGAAAAATAATACTTGAAATAAAAACAGCTCCTAAGGCACTTTGCCAAGCTATGTTTTGACCTAAACAAACCGCAAAGGTAAAATAAGCATTTAAACCCATTCCTACACTCATAGCTACAGGAGTATTGGCAAAAAAAGCATTAAAAGCACTTGCAACTATGGTGATTAAAGCTGTTGCGGTGATTAAAGCTTCTATGGGCATTCCTGTATTTCCTACTATGCTAGAATTTACGGGGATAATGTAAACCATAGCCAAAAAAGTAGTAAGCCCTGCTATAACTTCGGTTTTAAAACTCGTATTGTTTTCTTTGAGTTTAAAAAAGTCCATTTTTTCTCCTTAGTAGGTTTTTAGCTCGTTATATAAACTATCGCGTTCTACAGGAATAAGATTTGAAGTTTTTATCATATCGATAAAAGTTTTTAAACTTGTGCCTTTAGCAGATTTTGCACCACCTGCACTTTGTATGCTTTCTTTTTCTATGGTACCGTCTAAATCATTAGCTCCAAATTCTTGTGCTACCATGGCTAAATTTAAAGTCATTGTTGCCCAGTAAGCTTTGATATTTTTAATATTATCAAGCACTAAACGAGCAATGGCAATGGTTTTTAAAATTTCTTCACTATCCATGATTTTATCAGTTTGTATAAAGCTATTATCCCTTTGCCAAACTAGAGGGATAAAAGCATTAAATCCACCGGTTTGATCTTGAAGATCACGCAGTCTTAACATATGATCGATCCTGTGATGTCTTTCTTCTATATGCCCAAAAAGCATGGTAGCATTACTTTGTTTGCCTTTTTCATGCCAAAGTTTATGAATTTTAAGCCAATTTTCACTGCTAACTTTTCCATGACAAATTTTCTTACGCACTTCTTCATCAAAAATTTCAGCCCCACCGCCTGGCATGGAATCAACGCCGTATTCAAGCATTTTTTCTATCACTTCTTCATAGCTCATTTTAAAACGACGATGTAAAAAATCAATCTCAGCAGCAGTCATAGCTTTTACATGAAGATTAGGATATTTTTCTTTTATCATTTTAAAAATTTCTAAATACCATTGCCAAGTTGTATCTTTGTTGTGAGCTGAAACGATATGTACTTCTTTGGTTTCTCGTTTTACGGTTTCATCGACAATTTTCATAATCTCTTCATGAGTCATCAAATAAGGATTAGGATTTTTACGGTGTGCTGAAAAGGCGCAAAATTTACAGGTATCTGCACAGATATTAGTTGGGTTGATATGACGATTGATATTAAAATAAACTTTTTTTCCATGAAGTTTGGTGCGTTTTTTGTGAGCGTATTTGCCTAAGGTAAAAAGATCTAGATCCCAAAGTGCATTGGCTTCTTCTTGGTTTAATCTTTCTTCATTTTCTAGTTTGGTAATTAAATTTTTCATTTTAATTTTACTCTTTTGCTGTTTTTAAATAAAGCATTATAATTTTTGCTTACTGAAAAAGAGTTTATAGAAAAAGCCAAAATAAAAGATATTTTTGTTAAGATTATTATTAAAATATTAAAATTTAAAGAGAGTAGAAATTTTGTTAAATAAAGAATTAGAAATTTTTAAAAAAAATCTTAGTTCCTATACCCAAAGTTGTAGAAAATTTTTTCTTAAGCAAGGGGCGTTTAGCTTATATCATTCTAAAAATATGGATAATTTCATAAAAAAAGCTTATGATATAGTTCTTAAAGATTATTTTGATGATTTTTCACCTCCAAGTGATAATATCCCTTTTTGTGTTTTAGCAAGCAAAGCATATGCAAATAATAGTCTTTGTTTTAATGAAAGTATTTCTTTGATTTTTGTTTATAAAGATATTAAGGCTTTTCATTTAAAACCTATGATTAAGGCTTTTATCGAAATTTTAAATGATGCGCATTTGCAAATTGACTCTGTTATCTTAGAATTTAACGGACTTTATAATGCTAGCAATGAGCTTAAGACTTCTATAATACAAACTCGTTTCATATGTGGTTCTAGGATTTTATTTAAAGGGATTAAGACAAAATTTGAGAGTATTTTAAAAGAAAATAAAAATGATTTTGCCAAGCTTTTGCTAGAAAATTTTAAAGAATTTGATATTCCATTTATAAAGCAGGAATTTAATATCTTAAAAGATTTTGGCGGATTAAATCATTTAAGATCCTTAGAGAGTTTGCTTGTTCTTTTTAAGACTTCTCCAAAAAATTATGCCTTAAATTTTATAGATGAAAAAAATTTAAGCGAGTTGCGTTTAGCTGGAGATTTTTTACTTTCTTTAAAATCAGCGATGAATTTATTAAGCGCTAAAGATGAGGATGAGTTTTTACTTATTAATGTTCATGATTTGAGTGAATTAATGTATAAAAAAGCTAAAAAACATTTTGGAGCAAATGAGTTGTTGGTTCAAAAGGCTTTGCAAAGTATGCATACTATAGGTTTTTATACGCACTTTCTAGCAAAGCAAATTCAAGATGGATTAAATCATACTCTTAAACAAGAATATAAATTTAAAACTCTTGTGGAAGTTTTAGAATACTTATTAAAACTTGAAGATAAACAGGTTATTTTCGATCTTAACTTGGTTTTTGCCCTAAGAAGATTGAAATACAGTAAAAAAGATATAGAAAAAGCTTTAATACTTTTTGAGAAAATTTTTTATAAAAGGCATAGTTTTTGTGTTTTAAAACTTTTGCTTGATAGTGGAATTTTAAAAGATTTATGCAAGCCTTTTTGGACAGTTCGTTTTTTAAGCGATGAAGAAGGAAATTATAGTTTTGATGAGCAAGTTTTTCTTATGTTAAGTGAATTTGAAAAATACGAAGATGAGCTTGAGATACTCCAAAAACTTAAAACCGATGAAAAAATGATTTTAAAGCTTGTGATACTTTTAAGCGCTATAGAAAGTGAAAATGAAATTTCTTTAGCAGGCATATATAGAGCGTATTGCTCCAAATTTGATTTAAAGAATGAAATTTTAGAATGGGGTCTTAAGATATTTAAAAACAATAATGCCTTAAAAGATCTTGTAGAAAAAGAAGATATATACAATCCTATTGTTGTAAGTAGCTTGGTTTCTAAGCTAGAAAATTTAGAAAATTTAGAGCTTTTATACACTTTAACTTGGCTAAAGGCTAAGGCTTTAAATTATAATGCTTTTTATTTTAGAGTTCTTGATAAACTTTTAGAAAATGCAAAACAAGGTTTTGAAGATGAAAATCTACTTGAAGAAAGCGCAAGAAGAGTAAAAAAAGAATTAACACTTAAAAGAAGTAAGATTTTTTTAGAGCAAGATGAAATTTTGCAAGATAAAATCATACATATCAAATCAAATCTTTTTATTATAAAAAATACTTTTGAAGATATTGTTATGATTTCTAAATTAGCCAAAGAAAATGATTTTAAATTTTGGTTTAGCAATGAAACAAATCTTAGTTTGCAAATTGTTGCACCACTTCATTTTAATATTGCCATTATTTTAAGTTCTTTAACAAATTTAAATCTTGTTTTCATGAATTTTTTTGAACTTTTTGATGATAAAATTTATTTAAGATTTGAATATGATAATATTATTAGTGATGAGCAAAAACTAAAACTTTGCGAGCTTTTAAATTCAAATCTTTCTGGTTTTAATTTGAAAAAAATTAAAAAGCCAATCATTAAAAAAGATGAGTTAAAATTAGACTTAAATTATTCTAAAATGTATGCCAAATTAGGTCTTAATACTAAAGATCAGCAAGGTTTAATGGCGTATTTGATGAATGTTTTTAATGAACTTGAACTTGTTTTATGTGCAGCAAAAATTCAAACCATAAGACAAAGGACGCGTAATATTTTTATTTTTCAAAAGAATGAAAAATTAGAACATAGCGAGCAAAAGTTAGTTAATTTATTAATAAGTGAGTAAAAAAATGTGTGGAATCGTAGGCTATATAGGAAATAATGAAAAAAAACAAATTATACTAAATGGACTTAAAGAATTAGAATATCGTGGCTATGATAGTGCGGGTATGGCAGTGATGCAAGAAGGAGAGCTTAGTTTTTTTAAAGCTGTAGGAAAACTTGAAAATTTGGCGAATAAATGCACGGATTTTGAAAGTCAAGGTTATGGTTTTGCTATAGGTCATACAAGATGGGCAACTCATGGTAAGCCTACTGAAATCAACGCACATCCTCATTTAGGACAGTATTCTTGTGTGATTCACAATGGTATTATAGAAAATTATAAAGAAATCAAAGATAAACTTGAAAAAGAAGGCGTGAGTTTTTTAAGTCAAACGGATACTGAAGTTATTGTCCAGCTTTTTGAATTTTATGCAAGAAATTTGGGAGTTTTTGAAGCTTGGCAAAAAACCATCAAAGAACTTCGCGGTGCTTTTGCTACTTTGTTAGTAACAAAAAAAGATCCCAATCATGTGTATTTTGCAAAAAATGCTGCCCCTTTGATTATCGGTAAAAATGCAAATAAAGAATGGTATTTTTCTTCAGGTGATGCACCTTTGATAGGAAGTTGTGATGAGGTAATGTATCTTGAAGATTTAAGCTTGGGATACGCGAGTAAAGATGAGCTTGTCGTTTATGAAAATGATGTTTTAAAATCACTTTCTTTTTCTAAGCTTTCAGGCGATAAGGCTTATGCAAAAAAAGACGGCTTTCGTTTTTTTATGGAAAAAGAAATTTATGAACAAAGTCGTGTGATGAGTGAAGTGTTAATGGGACGTATTCAAGGCGATGAAGTCGTTTTTGATGAGCTAAATAATGAAGATTTAAGTCAAGTAGATGAAATCACGCTTTGTGCTTGTGGAACAAGCTATCATGCTGCAATGGCAAGTGCTTATTTGTTTGAAAGAATTGCTAAAGTTAAAGCTAAAGTAGAAATTGCAAGTGAATTTCGCTACCGTGAAGCAATTATAAAAAAAGATTCTTTATTTATCGTTATTTCTCAAAGTGGAGAAACAGCAGACACTTTAGAGGCTTTAAAGATTGCAAAAGAGCAGGGCGCTAAGACTTTTGCAATTTGTAATGTGGATAATTCTAATATAGTGCGTTTAGCACACCTAAGTCTTTTAACTCGTGCGGGTATAGAAAAAGGAGTTGCTTCAACTAAAGCTTTTGCCACTCAGGTTTTAACACTTTGGATGCTTGCTATTTTTATGGCACAAAAAAGAAATTTAAATGTTTTTGCTGAAATTAAAGCACTTTTGCATACTCCAAATTGCGTGAGTGTAAAACAGGCTTTACATGAAAAAATTCATCGTTTATCTAAGCGTTATTTAGATGGACATGGCTTTTTCTTTATAGGCAGAGATGTGTTTTATCCTTTGGCTTTAGAAGGAGCTTTGAAACTTAAAGAATTATCTTATCTTCACGCTGAGGGTTATCCTGCAGGAGAGATGAAACATGGCCCTATTGCTTTGGCTGATTCTAAGCTTTATACTATAGCTTTAATGCCAAAGCACATGCTTTATGAAAAAACAAAATCAAATGTTGAAGAGCTTATTGCTAGGGATTCTACAGTGCTTAGCATTTCACCTTTAGAATTTGATTTAAGTGATGATTTTATAAAAACCAATGAGCAAGATCATTATATGTGTGAATTTTTTGAAATGATGATCATTACTCAACTTTTGGCGATGGAAATTTCCATAAGACTTGGTAATGATGTGGATATGCCAAGAAATTTGGCTAAAAGCGTAACAGTCGAATAATCCGTGCAGTTTAAATAAACTGCACATAACTTTCAAATACTTCAAAAAAATATAAATAAATTTTAAATTATAAGCTAACTTTATGCTTATTTTTGTTTAAATAATTCTAACAATATTTCTAGAAAGGAAACACTATGGAATATAGAGTTGAACACGATACTATGGGTGAAGTTAAGGTCCCAAATGACAAATATTGGGGAGCTCAAACTGAAAGAAGTTTTGAAAATTTCAAAATCGGTTGTGAGAAAATGCCAAAGGTTTTAATCTATGCTTTTGCAAATCTTAAAAAATCTTTAGCTTTAGTCAATAACAAACTTGGCAAACTTGATGATGCTAAGAAAAATGCTATAGTTCAAGCTTGCGATGAGATTATCGCAGGTAAATTTGATGATAATTTTCCACTTGCGATTTGGCAAACAGGTTCAGGCACACAAAGTAATATGAATATGAATGAAGTTATTGCAAATCGCGCCACTGAAATCATGGGTGGAGATTTTCGCAAAGAAAAGCTTGTACATCCAAATGATCATGTTAATATGAGTCAAAGTTCAAATGATACTTTTCCAACTGCTATGAGTATCGTTGCGGTTGAGCAAGTAGAGAAAAAGCTTATCCCTGCGCTTGATGAGCTTATTGCAACTTTTGAAAAAAAAGTAAAAGAATTTGATGGTATTATCAAGATAGGACGCACGCATTTACAAGATGCTACGCCACTTACTCTAGCACAAGAATTTAGTGGATATCTTTCTATGCTTTTGCATTCAAAAGAGCAAATCATCGCTTCTTTACCAACTTTAAGAGAACTTGCCATAGGAGGAACTGCAGTAGGAACAGGGCTTAATGCACATCCAGAATTAAGCCAAAAAGTAAGTGAAGAGCTAACTCAACTTATAGGTACGAAATTTGTTTCAAGTCCAAATAAATTTCATGCTTTAACAAGTCATGATGCGATTAATTTTACTCATGGAGCTATGAAAGGTTTGGCTGCAAATTTAATGAAAATTGCAAATGATATAAGATGGTTAGCTTCAGGCCCAAGATGTGGTCTTGGTGAGCTTATCATCCCTGAAAATGAGCCAGGAAGTTCGATTATGCCAGGTAAGGTAAATCCTACCCAGTGCGAAGCTGTTACTATGGTTGCTGTACAAGTGATGGGAAATGATGCAGCTATCGGATTTGCAGCAAGTCAAGGAAATTTTGAACTTAATGTGTTTAAGCCTGTGATTATTTATAATTTCTTGCAAAGTCTTGATTTGTTGGCTGATTCTATGCATTCATTCAATATCCATTGTGCTGTAGGTATAGAACCAAATCGTGCAAAAATCGATCATAATCTTCATAATTCTTTAATGCTAGTTACTGCTCTAAATCCACACATAGGTTATGAAAACGCTGCTAAAGTAGCCAAAAATGCTCATAAAAAAGGTATTTCTTTAAAAGAAAGCGCAATGGAGCTTGGTTTGGTTGGCGAAGAAGATTTCAATAAATTTGTTGATCCTACTAAAATGATAGGCCCAAAAGCCTAGAACATAAAACTTGCCTTTTTTAAGGCAAGTTAAATTAAATTCTTATCTTTTAAAATCACATACATTCTTAAAGTTGATACAAAAAAGGTTAAAATCGCAGGACCTAGTATAATACCCCAAAAACCAAAGGTTGAAATTCCTGCTATCATAGCCAAGAAAATTAAAAGTTCGTTGATTTTGGTAGGGGTTTTTACAAGTTTTTTGTTGATCCATTTGATAATTAAAGGTTTGATTAAAGTATCTGCTATAAAAGAAATTACAATTACAGAATAAATAAAAATAACAAGAGCTGAGTTAAGATTGTTTGAGGCAAATTCATAAAGACTTACAGGCACATAAATTAAAGCTCCTCCTATAGCAGGTATGAGAGAACTTACAGCAAAAATTACTCCCATTAAAATTCCATCATAACCATAAAACATTGTGATTAAACCAAAAAGTGCACCTTGAAATATTGCTACAATTACCATAGAGTAAAGCACAACAGCCATAACATTACCCACTTCGCTTAAAACATCATCGAGTTCTTTTTTATCAATGGGAATGATGGATTTAAGATAGATAACAAGTTCTGTTCCATATAGATTTGCAAAGAAATAAAACACACAAATTAAAACCATATCTATAAGAAATTTAGCTCCTGATTTTGTAAAACTTGAAGCATAACTTAGAATTTGTTTAGAAATGCTATTTAAATCTATAGAAGCTAAAAATTCTTTGATTTTAGGTTCTAAAAAATTAAAGCTTTCAGGCAAAGTAAATTGATAGTTTTTGACATAATCAAGTGTTTGTGTGACTAAATTAATATCAAAATTTTTTAAAGCTTTGGCAAGTTCTATCATAGCATAAACAAAAGGTGCAAAGAAAAGCAAAACCATACAAGTTGTTGTAAGAATGGAAGCTAAAAATTTATGCCCTTTAGTAAGATTTAAAAATTTCGCATTGATATTTGAGGTAGCTACCGCCATTAAACTAGCTATGATAATTACAAGTAAAAAACCTTTAAAAAGGTAAAGCAAAAGAAATAAAATGACTAAAATAAAGCTTATAAGAAAGAATTTTCCATTTTGCAAAATTTACTCCTCAAATAAAGTTTTTTCATAGTTTAGTTTTAAAGCACTATAGCTTTTTGCACTCGCTATACGCCCTTTTGCAGTGCGTTCTATATAGCCATTAGCTAGTAAATAAGGCTCGATTACATCTTCTATGGTATTTTCATCTTCGCTTAAAGCCGCAGCAATACTTGCAAGTCCGATAGGTTTTTGCTTAGCAGCGGTTAAAAGTTCAAGATATCTTAAATCCATCGCATCAAAACCAAGCTCATTAACTCCTAAAGAATTTAAGGCCTCATTAGCTCTTTTTTCTGTGATAATCTCTTCATCATTAACATCAGCAAAATCTCTAACTCTTTTTAAAAGCCTTAGAGCTATTCTAGGAGTTGAACGACTTCTTTTAGCGATCTCAAGTGCGGCTTTTTCTTCACAAGTTTTATTAAGTTTTAAAGCTGCTTTTTGCAAGATTAGGGCAAGTTCGCTATCTTTGTAAAATTCTAATCTAAATTGCATACCAAAACGATCACGTAAAGGATTGCTAAGCATACCTGCACGCGTTGTAGCCCCTATAAGAGTAAATTTTGGTAAATCGATTTTTATAGTTTGAGCAGCTGGGCCACTACCTATAATGATATCAAGGCGGTAATCCTCCATTGCAGGGTAAAGCACTTCTTCGATAGCAGGGCTTAAGCGGTGAATTTCATCGATAAAAAGTATATCTCCTTCGCTAAGATTGGTTAAAATGGCTGCTAAATCTCCGCTTTTTTCTATCATAGGAGCGGCGGTTGTTTTGATATTTGCACCCATTTCATAGGAGATGATATTAGCTAGTGTTGTTTTTCCAAGTCCTGCAGGACCGCTAAAAAGTATATGATCTAAACATTCATTGCGTTTTTTAGCTGCAGCTATAAAGACATTTAAATTTTTTTTAATGCTTTCTTGACCTATATAACCATCAAAATTTGAAGGACGCAACGAAGTTTCGTAAGTTTCATCAAAGGAGTATTTTTCTATTTCTACTATTCTATCCATATCTTTGCTTATATTTTGGAAAAATTAAAATAAGATTTTAGCTAAAATTTGCTAGAATTTACATTAAACTTTAATGATTATGGTTTAAAAATGGGAATTTTAACAAAATTAGAATTAGATTATGAAATTGACGATATAGAAAAATTTTTGCAATTTTTTAGAACCATGTGCGATAGGTTTGAACCTTTAATCATCAAGCTTGGAAGCGATAGTGTGCGTTATAAAGAAGCCATAAAAGAGCTTGAAACTTTAGCACACAATACCGCTTGGGCAGCAAGACGCTTAAATCTTGAAGAAGTGACTGATTTTTGTGTATTTTGTGAAGAGATGATGGCGCAAGCAAATCGCTTTAATGGGCCTGCTAGTGATGAATTTACGGATTGGATGCTTTTGATGAGTGATCAGTTTGAAAAATATTGTCGTTCATATGAAAATGATGATTCTGTTTTAGCGGTTTTTAATCCTTTAATTGTTAATGTTCCAAATATTATTTCTAAATAAGGGAGCGACTTGGCTTCGACAGGAGTAAGTCTGCTTAGATGGCATGTCGCTTTGGGCAAAGCGTAAAAAGCCCAAATAAAATTAAACGCAAACAACGTTAAATTCGCTCCTGCTTACGCAAAAGCTGCGTAAGTTCAGTTGAGCCTGAAATTTAAGTCATACTATCTAGCTTAATTTTCGGTCATTTTTGATAGTGTAGCCTTGCGTTTGACAAGCGTTGAGGTGAAATAAAGTCTTAGCCTTGCTTTTGAGTTTTGGAAGATGAGCGAAGTAGGGTGAAGTAGTCATCTTTGCTAAGCATGTAGAGGTCTTTGTGGGATTATTTTTGGACAGGGGTTCGATTCCCCTCGCTTCCACCATCACGCTAATTTTAAGTAAATCATAAGTTTATTTCAAATTTTTAGAATTTTTTATATGAAGTTAAGATCGATTTATTACCCTTAAAGCTTTGATATATTAGGTTTTATAATTTTTCATTAAAAATTTATAGTTTTATTTTTAAGCTTATTTTTAGGGGGGGGGTATAATTTTTCCTTCAGTTTAAATTTATTGAAGGAGAAACTTATGAAGAAAAATGCTTCGAGCAAGATATTGCTAAGCTTAGGTGTAGCAACTTTGCTTTATTCGGGTGCTTTTGCAGCAGAGATTACTTTTAATGGCGATAGTGATTTAGACAAATATTTTGATATCAATGAAAAAGACAATGTTGCTACTTTTAAAAATGAAAATTATAAAAACAAGCAAGATGTAACTTTTAATATCAGCACTTCAGCTTTTGATGATGCCCCTGAAGATACTAAAATCAACATTGATTTAGGCAATAATTCTTTAACTTTGAAAAACCAAATGGATTATCAAGGCAAAACAGCTGCTTTAGTAAAAAATTTCAATGTAGATGCCAAAGATTTTAAAACTACTGATATAGGACTTAGTTATTTTAATGCAGGAATTATTAATGCTAATTTTACAATGGAAGGTTCAGGTAAAGATTTTGATCTTGGCAATATAGATAAAAATAAAGCTTCATCTTTGTTAATTTTTAATGGTAGCAGAGAAAATACTAACGATACTGTAAATGGCAGCTTAACTGTAAATGGAGACTTTAGCACAACAAATAGTGCTATTGTTTCAATGAAAAGCGATACTTTTAAAGTCAATGGAACAGCAACGCTTAAAGAAGCAGGTCTTGGATTTTTATCTCAATCTTATTCTAATTTAGATGTAAATGATTTTATTGCTTTAAGAGCGAAAGACATAAAAACAGATACACTTAATGAAGACACTAACGCAGGAGCTTTGATTTTAAAAACTGCAAGTTCTTATATAAATGAAAACTTGCTAAATGGCGATGATTATGCTGCTTATCTTGATGTTACAGATGATAAGAAGTATGGAGGTGCCTTTGTGGATTATAAACTTAGCCTTAAAAACTGTGGTGGTGATAAATGCTTAGTGATTAATGGAGGTGCTACTGCAGCGGCTAAAAATTTAACTAATCAAATCGCAGTAGATCTTGAAGCTATCACTAGAATCATAGATGGTTTAGATAATGAGCAAGCCAAAAAAGCCCTACAAGAACAAAAAACTGAACTTGAAAAACTTCAACAAGAAGCTATGCAAAACGGTGGCAAAATCGATGATGAAAAATACATTGATTTAGTAAATAAAAATTCAAATTTAAATCTTAGTGCTAATGATAAAGCTTCTATTCTAGTACTTCGTTCTATCACAGAACAATTAGGAAGTATAGGCGCAGATTTAGCAAGTAGAGAAGGTGTAAAACTAGCCCTACAAATCAAAAAAGACACAGACAATACAGGTAAATCTGTATCTAATTTCAATTCAGCTTCTAGTGCAGTTAATACCACTATGAATATTTCTAATGATGTTTCTATAGGTTCTCGTGTAGCAATGTTAAACAATCCTTTTGGAACTTATGCTTCTAAAATGAATGGCCTTAAATTTGCTGCTTTAGATAGTGATATGAGACCAAGCTATGTAAATGAATATACCAATAGTGTTTGGGCTAATGCTTTTGGTGGTGCTAACATTATCGATGGAGATAGTGGTGCAATGTATGGTGCTACCGTGGGAGTAGATAAACAAGCTAATGATAATGTTTTATGGGGTGCTTATTTTACTTATGCAAATGCTAAAATCAAAGACAATAATCTAGAACAAAAAAGCGATAACTTCCAATTAGGTATGTATTCTACTATCAATATAGCTCCGCAATGGGAACTTAATCTTAAAGCTTATGCTCAAGTTTCTCCAACTAAACAAGACAATGTTCAAGTAGATGGTGCATATAACTCAGATTATACAAGTAAATTCTTAGGACTTAGTGCTAATGCAGGTCGTGTATTTGATCTTAGTGATAATACTTTATTTATTAAACCTTTTGCGGGAGTAAATTATTATTTTAGTTATACTCCATCTCATACAGAAAATGGTGCTATTGCCAAAGATATTGATTCTATGAAAAATAATTCTGTAAGTGTTGAAGTGGGTGCTGAATTTAGAAAATATATGAATGAAAACTCTTATATTTTTGTAACTCCAAAAATAGAACAATTTGTTATCAATAGTGGTGATGATTACACAGCTAACCTAGCTGTAAATAATGCTTTCTTTACTAGTGTAGAAGCTAACAACAAGAAAAAAACATACGGACAAATTATCGTAGGGGGTAATGTAGATTTTACAAATCAACTCAGTATGAATCTTGGCTTTGGTGCTAAACAAATACTAGCAGGTAAAGTAGATAATAAAAATGAAACTTACTTAAGTGGTCAAGTAGGACTTAAATATAAATTTTAATCTTAAAAATCATTTCTAAATCTTTTTATAGTTTAGAAATGATTGTTTATTTCTATGGGAAATCTCCTAGGGCTTTATCTTAAAGCCCTTTTTTATAACAAACAAGTAAATAAGTCTTTAGAGTAAAAACCCTAAAAACTTTTAGTTTTCTTTGAAAAGTTTGGAAGCTAAGTGCGTTGCACGACTTTGATCTGTATCTTTTTTAAGTGTTTTATAAATTTTACTTACATATTCTTCTAAGGTTTGTTGAGAATCTATGATTTTTTCAGAAGAAGGAATTTTTTCATACTCTCCATTGTTTTTAAGCTCGTAAGCTAAAACATTATCACTAAGTTGCAAGCGTAAAAATTGAGCTAATTTAGCTTTACTTCTTTCATCATATATAGGAGTCATAAGTTCTAAGCGACGCTCTAAATTTCTTGGCATCCAATCTGCACTCGATATAAAATAATTTGGCTCACTATGTTTAAAATAAAATACTCTAGCATGTTCTAAGTATTTTCCTATGATGCTTCTAACGCGTATGTTTTTGCTGTATTCTTCATCAGGTTTTAAGCAACAAATTCCGCGTATGATAAGATCGATTTGCACTCCTTCCATACTTGCTTCATAAAGCGCTTGTATGATATCACTATCCACAAGAGAATTCATTTTAGCTACAATCACACCTTCATTTTTCTTGCTTGTTTCAATGCGTATCATTTCTAAAACTTTTTCTTTGATTTGATTTGGGCTCATTGAAAGAGTTTGAAGGCGACGATTTTTACTAAAGCCCGATAAGATGTGAAAAAAGCTTGTCGTATCTCTTGCAAATTCTGCTTTGCTTGTAAAATAACTCACATCAGTATAGATTTTAGCACTGCTTGCATTATAATTTCCTGTGCTTAAATGCATATAAAATTTAAGTTTATCTCCTTGTTTGCGTATGACTTGAGAAACCTTAGCGTGGACTTTAAAACCTGTAATGCCATAAATAACATGAGCTCCGGCATTTTCTAAAGCTTTCGCCCAATGAAGATTATTTTCTTCATCAAAGCGTGCTTTTAATTCTACCATCACAGTTACTTGTTTTCCATCGCTTGCAGCATCAATTAAAGCTTGAACTATATTGGAATTTTTTTCAACTCTATAAAGTGTCATTCTTATGGAAATTACTTCAGGATCTTTGCTTGCTTCTTTGATAAATTTATAAACTGGATCAAAACTTTCAAAAGGTTGTATGATGAGTATATCTTCTTTTTCTACAGCATCAAAAATAGATAAATTCTCATCAAAAGGTGGTAAAGTTTTAGGTGTGTAAAGTGGGCTTAAAAGATGCGTAAAGGTTTTATTTCCTGCGATTTGCCAAAGGCTAGGGAGATTGAGTAAAATAGAATATTCATAAACATCTTTATGAAAAATTTTCATGTGAGTATTAAGAAATTCTACGATTTGTTCATCTGCATCTTTTTGAATTTGTAATCTTACAAAAGCTCCTTTTCTGCGAAGTTTTAAGCCTTGTTCTAAAATCATCATAAAATCATCAGCTTCTTCCTCTTCTATTACCATATCTGCATTTCTAGTCACTCTAAATGCTGCTGAAGCTAAGAGTTTATAGCCTGGAAAAATTTCTTCTGCGTGTTGATGGACTATACTTTCTATAGGAACATAAATATTTGCACTTACTTCATAAAAACGAGGTAAAACTCTTGGAATTCTAATCATTCCAAATTTTACAAGTTCAGGATGCGCTTTATCGCAAATTTTAACCGCTAGTGAAAAAGATAAGTTGTTTAAATGCGGAAAAGGGTGAGTAGCATCAACAGCTATTGGAACAATAACAGGAAAAATATTGGAGAAAAAATACTCATCACATTTTTGTTTTAAATTTTCATCTAAATTTTCATAATGTTTTATGAAAAGATTTTCTTTTTCTAATTCACTTGTGATTTCATTAAAATAACGCTCCAAAAGCTCTTTTTCTTGATGTAAGTATTTGCGTATGGCTTTTAATTGTTGTAACGGGGTCATTTCATCGCTACTGCTTGCATTAACTCCAGCTGAAAAAAGTTGTTTTAAGCCTGCGACGCGTATCATATAAAATTCATCTAAATTGGTGCAATATATAGCTATAAATTTTAATTTTTCTAACAAAGGTAAATTTTTAGAACATTGGTCTAAAACACGAGAATTAAAGCGAAGCCAAGAAAGTTCGCGATTGATAAACATATCAGGACTTGTTTGCATTAATTTTTCCTTTTTTAGTTGTATTTTATCATTTATTTTGAAATTATTGAATAAAAGTTTTAAATTTTTAGGTTAATTAAGAGTAAATATATCTTTAAAATTATATTAAATTCATCTATGTTAGAATCACAAAATTTATTTCTGGGAAATTCTGTGACATTGTTGTTTCATTGAAGATTTTAAGAAATGATAATTTTAAGGAGGAAAATTTTGAAGAAAACTTCGAATCTTTTTACTATTTTTCTTGTTTTGCTTTTTGTTTTCTTTGCGGTTGGCTTTTATACCTTTTATAACGCTAAGGGCACATCTTATTTAAGCAATGCAAGTGAATCTTGTAATAACTGCCATATTATGAATGAAGTTTATAACGAATACATGGCAGGGCCGCACTCTCAAAAAGTCAAAGGCGAACCAAGAGCAACTTGCGTGGATTGCCATTTGCCACATAATTTTGTAGCTAAGTGGATAGCTAAGGCTCAAAGTGGTTTAGGGCATGCTTATGCTTTTACTTTTAAACTTGATGAGTTGCCTACAAATTTGAGTGCGACTGAAAAAAGCAGAAAAATGGTGCAAGAAAACTGCATACGCTGTCATGCAGATTTTGCTCAAACAGCTATCAATGCTACAACAAATCCACATGCAGACAAGTCATTAAATTGTGCTTCTTGTCATAAAGATGTTGGACATAAACACGGAATTTAATAAGGAGAAGATGAATGAAAAAAAATATTTTACGCTTAGGTATTGTCGTTTTGGTTTTACTTATAGCGGGAGTTTTATGGCTAAATAATGATATCAATCAAAAAAAAGAAGATGAAGCAAATAAAAATGCCATTGCAGCAAATGCTGATTTTTCTTTGCTTAGCGATGATGATCCAAATTTTGAAAAATGGGGTAAGGTTTTTCCAGAGCAACTAAAAATGTATTTAACGGTTGAAAAAGAAGAGCCTAAGGCTACTGAATTTGGTGGTAATTTAGCTTATTCAAAATTGATTCGCTTTCCTCAATTAACCATACTTTGGGCAGGATATCCTTTTAGCCTTGATTTCAATGAAGAAAGAGGGCATTTTTGGGTTCAAATAGATCAAATGAAAACAGCAAGAAACAACAAAGATTTTCTTAATGCCCATGGACTTGCTGCTTTTAAAGGTCAACCCGCAGCTTGTATGAATTGTCATAGTGGATGGACTCCATGGCTTATAAAAAATGTTGCTAAAGGAGATTTTACTGCTTTTAACTCTACAAATTATTGGACTATGATTAAAAATATCCCAGCTGTTGATGGTATAGTAGAAAATTCACCTGAACATGCAGGCCCACATGGTGGTAAAAGAATGGGTGTAACTTGTGCAGATTGTCACAATCCAAATGATATGAGTTTAAGACTTACTCGTCCAGCAGCTATTAATGCTTTAGTTTCTAGAGGATATGAAAAAGATCCAGTACAAGGCGTAAAAGCTACAAGAGAAGAAATGAGAACTTTAGTTTGCTCTCAATGCCATGTTGAATACTATTTTAAACCAACAGGGGAAAAAGTAAAAGTAATGGGTGAAACTATTGTAGATGATAGTTCTAAAAAATGGTGGAATGGAACTCAGAAAAATTATGATGAGTATGAATTTTGGAGAGATGGCAATAAAGCTAAAGAGATTGAAACCGATGGTATAGTTTTAACTTTTCCTTGGAGTGAATGGAAAAAAGGACAACCATTTAGAATTGAAATGCTAGATGATTATTATGATAAAGTTCGTGGAGTATTTGGAGCTGATTTTACTCATAAATTAACAGGAGCGCAAATTATTAAAATTCAACATCCAGAAAGTGAACTTTATAGTGGCGGTGTGCATGCTGCAAATGGGGTAAGTTGCGTGGATTGTCATATGCCTTATGTTAGAGAAGGAGCTAAAAAGGTTACTCAACACAATATCACTTCTCCTTTAAGAGATATTAACTCTGCTTGTAAGTCTTGTCATAAACAAAGCGAAGATTATTTAAAAGCTCAAGTGCTTGACATACAAAATAGCGTTGCGCATGATCAAAGAACTGCAGAGTACGCAATTGTTAGTTTGATTATGGATACTAAAAAACTACGCGATGAGCTAGGTAATATGGAAAAATTCCAAAGCGATGGAAAAGCTGATACGAAAAAAATTAGTGAAGAGCTAAAAGAAGTTTTAGAACTTCATCGTAAAGCTCAAATGAGAGCGGATTTTGTTAATGCTGAAAACTCAACTGGTTTCCATAATCCTCGCGAAGCTTCAAGAATGTTATTGCAAGCTGTTGATATGGCAAGAATGGGACAAACTAAACTTGTAGAAATTGCAGCGGCAAATGGAATTAAAGATTTTAAAACTTCAAATTTAGGTTTTGAAGATATTCAAAAATTTAATCCAGGAGAGCTTTATTATAAAGTAGATGTTAATAATCATAAAGCTGGAGAGCGTTACTATGCAGATGAAAAAGATGTTAATGGCAATCCTCCAAAAGAACTTTTAGAGCATGATAAAGAGCTTGCTCCTTATAATTATCAAGTGATTGATAAAAAATAATTCTTAAGCCCTATAATCATAGGGCTTTTTCTTTTCTTTGTTTTAAAAAATATAAACTTTTTATTTAAAATTCACTTTTGCTTCACTTTGTTTTGTCAAAATATCACAAATTTTGATAATCAAAAAGGAGTTAAAATGATCAATAAAAATAAATTGTTTAGACAGGTTCATATCTATCTTAGTTTGTTCTTTTTGCCTTGTGCTTTGCTTTTTGCTTTAACGGGTATAGCATATATTTTTGGTATTAATCAAGATGTGGGCTTAAAAGTTGAGCAATATCAATTGTCAAAAGTTATAGAAAGTGGTAAAGAAAGAGAAGCTTTAATAGAGTATTTAAAAACAAATGGTTTAAAAGTACCATCTAATACAAATATAATTAAAAGCAAAGATAAAGGTATAACAATAGGTGGAACTCATTATAGTGCTAATATAACTCAAAATTCTACTAATGAATACAATATTACCTTAAAAACAAGATCTTTGCTTGGAGATATGATTATGCTTCATAAAGATAAGGGTGCTTGGTATTTTTCTGTGCTTAGCGTAGGTTTTGGTATTACTTTATTTATGCTTTATATTTCAGGGCTTATGATTACTTTGTTTGCAAATAAAAAAGATAGAAGTAAACAATTTGCAGTTCTTGGAGTAGGGGTTGTTGTAACTTTGCTTTTGGCTTATCTTAGCCTTTGATTTTTCCTAGCTTTTTAAGCTAGGTATTATTTATTTTTTTGTATAATCACACTTTACTTTATTGGACAGATGGGTGAGCGGCTGAAACCACACCCCTGCTAAGGGTGCAGATCTTAACGGGTCTCGAGGGTTCAAATCCCTCTCTGTCCGCCACTAAAACTTTCTTGAAAATTCCAAGTATTTATATATCAACATTATATATTTGAAAAAAAAGAATAATCTAGAACTATAATAAATAAATATTATTCTAAAATTGGAAAATAATCCATTAGAAAATAAGATATTTTGGAATTATTTAAGAAATTAGATGAAAAAGAATGCTAATATGGAAGTAAGAATTCTAAAAAAATAAAATATAAAATCAATCCCAAAGATTACTTTTATATATGCCTAAAATCACAATTTCATTTTTACTTTTATCGATAAGATAAGGGATAATATAACCTTTAAAAATCAAATCTCTTATATTTTCATTATCAAAAGACAAAGATTTTCTATTTTTATAAGGCATAAAAGAAAGATTTTTACAAATTGAATTAATATCATTAAGAAATTCTTTAGCATAAAAAGAACTATCTAATTTTATAAAATTAACAATATGCCTAAGCTCATTTTTAAATTTAGGAGTTGGAACAATTTTCATTTATTCTAAATCTTTTCTAATATCATTAAAAGTTTCATCAAAATCTAAAGTCTTTAATTTATCTTGCTTGTAAAGTTCTATATCCTTTTTATAACCATCAATTCTTATTTTATGTTCTAAATAACTTAAAGCAAGTTCTAAAACTTCTTTTTCACTTAAATTGTTATCTTTACAATAATTGGTTAAAAAATGTTGAGTTTCTTTTGAAAATTCTAAGTTCATTTGTTACTCCTTTTTAAAGATTTATTATAACATAAAAACATTTTTTATTTAAAAAAAGGGTTCAAATCCCTCTCTGTTCGCCACTAAAACTTTCTTGAAAATCCCAAATATTTTATTAAGTATTAAAGCAAGAGACTAGCCCTTGCGAAGTTATATTATTTTACAGCGTTTTTGATTTCTAAAATCATAGTTTTTAAAGACTCTAGTCCATTTCCACTTGCTAAATACCAGTATTCTGGATCAAGATAGATGATTTTTTTGTTTTGTGCTGCTTTGGTTTTAGCGACAAGCGCATTATCGAGTATGCCTTGAGCCCGTTCTTTGTTGCCTACAATGATATTTCTATCAATAACAAAAATATAATCAGGATTTTTTTCTAATATAAATTCAGAATTGATACTTTTACCGTGAGTGCCTACTTTTATATTCTCATCTACCGCGTTAATCCCTAAAACGTCGTGAATAATCCCAAAGCGAGATTGAGGGCCAAAGGCTGAAATTTTGTTAGAATTTGTAAGAATAATAAGAGCTTTTTTATCTTCATCAACTATGCTTTTGGCTTTTTCAATTTCATTTTTAATATCTGAAATTTTTTCCAAAGCTTCTTTTTCTAAACCATAAAGTTTTGCAACGCTTAAGACATTGTTTTCAAAAGAGCTTAAAAAATTTGCATTATCAAGACCTACAAATAAAGTTGGAGCTATTTCTTTTAATTTGTCATAAAATTTACTTTGGCGTCCAGAAATGATGATAAGATCAGGTTTTAAAGCATTAATGGCTTCAAAATCAACTTGTTGTACTCCACCTACACTAGGTTTGTTTTTAAATTGTTGTAGGTATTTTGGTAAATTTTTAGCAGGAACGCCCGCGACTTTATCGTTTAATTTTAAAGCATCAAAAGTATCTAAAATTCCAAGATCTAAGATCACTACCTTAGAAGGATTTTTAGGGATTTTATTTTCTCCTAGGCTATCCTTCACTAAAAAACTATCACCCTCATCACTCATGCTAATAGGCAAAACTTTCATCGTAGCAGTGTTGGTTTTTGTTGTAGAACTTGCGTTGTTTTCATTTGAATTTGAATTACAAGCTGTTAAGATTAGACTTAAAAAAATGCAAAAAATGCAAAAACTAAAGATTTTTTCATATTTTCTCCTTTTTAAAAATAAATACAAATTTTCTTACCATCAATTTGACTTACAGGTATATCCATATCATAAATTTGTTTTAAATTTTCTTGATTGATGATTTCATCTTTTGAGCCTTGTTTTAAAAGCTTCCCATCTTTTAAGGCTATGATTTCATCAGAATAAATCGAAGCAAAATTAATATCATGTAATACAACAGCTATACTTTTGTTAAAGTCTTTGACTAAATTTTTCATTAGTTGCATGATTTGTACACTATGCTTCATATCAAGATTGTTTAAAGGTTCATCAAACATTATAAATTCAGTATCTTGAGCGATGATCATGGCTATAAAAGCTCTTTGTTTTTGTCCGCCGCTTAATGTATCTAAAAATTCATTTCTTAAGTTGCTAAGCCCCATGTATTCTAAAGCTTCATTGATTTTGATTTTATCGTTTGCATTAAGTCTTCCTTGAGAATGTGGAAAACGCCCAAAAGCGACTAATTCTTCAACTTTTAATCTTAAATTGATATTGTTTTGTTGTTTGAGAATGGAAATTTTTTGTGCTAAGATTTGCTCTTTATAGTCTTTTAATTTCATTCCATCGATATAAATTTCTCCACTACTAGGTTTTATTAAACGACTTGCTAGAGCTAAAAGAGTGGATTTTCCAGCGCCATTGGCTCCTATTATAGAAGTGATTTTGCCTTTATGAAAATCAAGGCTAAGATCTGAAATAATGGCTTTATTATCATAAAATTTGGTGATATTTTTTAGTTTAATCATAATTTATTACCCTTTAATACAAGATAGATAAAATATATCCCACCTAAGAAATTAATAACTACGCTTATAGTGGCATTATAATCAAAAACTCTAGAGACAAAAAATACCCCTCCAAGTAAAGCTAAAATGCTAATGAGTATGCAAGCGCTTAGTAAAATACTATGCTTTGCAGTTTTAAATAGCTCATAAGTGATATTTGCCACCAAAAGCCCCAAAAAGGTTATAGGACCTACAAGTGCAGTGCTAATAGAAGTTAAAATAGCTATGATAATCATCAATTGTTTTGAAATTTTTTGATAATTTATCCCTAAATTTATCGCTAAATCTTTGCCTAAATTTAAAGGATCTAAAAATTTCATATAGCGAAAAATCCATATAAAACTTAAAAAGCTAATGATATAAGCAAGAATTAAAATATCAAAAGCAATATTATCAAAACTAGCAAACATTCTTCCTTGTATTACCATGAATTCATCAGGATCGATTAATACTTCAAAAAAAGAGCTTAAAGTGCTAAAAAGTGTTCCAAAAACTAAGCCTAAAAGCATTATAAGATAAATACTTCTATCGCTACTAAATAAAATTTTATAAAGTCCTAGTGAAAAAACCACCATACAAACTAGAGTGATTAAAAAATTGATATCGTTTTTATAAACACTTAAATTAGCTGCACCAAAAGAAAAGATAAGAGCACTTTGAAGTAACATATATAAAGAATCTAATCCTATGATAGCAGGGGTTAGAATTTTGTTGTTGCATAAAGTTTGAAAAATCACTGTTGAAACAGCGATGCAAATAGCTACTATAATAATAGCTGCAATTTGTAAAAAACGACTTTTTAAGGCATACTCATCAAAGCCATTTAAACCCACAAGTATAAAAATCCCTATCATACCAAGTGTTAAAAAGCTCAAAATCAGCATTTTTTTACGCATAAACTTTCCTTTTTAGCAAAAGAAAGATAAAGATTAAAGATCCTAAAACACCTGTAGTGATACTTAAAGGCATTTCAAAAGGAAAGATGACAAGTCTTGAAATGATATCGCAAACAAGTAAAAACAAAGCTCCACAAAGTGCTATATAGATAAGATTTTTTCTAAGATTATCACCTAGATAAAGAGCTACTAAATTTGGGATAATTAGCCCTAAAAAAGGGATAATCCCAACGCTTACAATCACTAAACTAGTGATAATGCTTACAATCATCAAGCCTAAAAATAATATACCATTATAAGAAATTCCAAGATTTAAAGCTACATCTTCGCCCATGCCAACTATGGTAATTTTATGAGCTAAAAAATAAGCAAGTATAAAAAGTGGTAAAGAAATGTAGAGCAATTCATAATTTCCCTGCATAACATTTGCCATACTGCCTTGTAGCCAACCTTGGATATTTTGTATATAATTTAAAGCATAGGCAAAAAAAGTGGTTATAGCACTAATAATACCTCCAAACATCAAGCCTATCAAAGGTACAAAAATCACATCTTTGAGTTTGATTTTTCTTAAAATTTGGATAAATATAAAAGAACCCAAAAGTGCAAATATAGAAGCAATGATAGCTTGAGTGAAAAAAGACGCTCCAGCAAAAAATATTAAAGAAATAAGTATGCCAAATTTAGCACAATCCATGGTCCCTGCTGTAGTTGGGGAAACGAATTTATTTTGCGTGAGTTGTTGCATGATAAGCCCACATATACTAAGACTCATTCCTGTGAGTAAAATTGCTATAAGTCTAGGAATTCTTGTGAGAGTTATGATTTCTAGTTGAGTGGAGTTAAGATTAAGAATATCTTTTACATTGATACTGATAACTCCTATAAATAAACTTATCATTCCAAAAAATAAAAGTAAAGCTATAAGCACTTTTAAACTCAATATATGCTTAAAAAACAAATCTTTCCTTATAGTAATAATAATTATCAAAAATGAAATTGTAATGAAATTTGTTTTAAGAAATGATAAAACTACAAAGGATATTTTAGTAAGAAATCAAAAATCCAGTGGAAAGTCTTTGCAAGTGTTTGTTATAGTCTATAAGGCTTTCTCCATAGCCATTAAAGTATTGTAAATACCAATAAATTCCGTTATTAAAAATATCATATCCTAGATCAACCTGTATAGCACCTTTGTTATCGTGGAATTTAAGATTATTTCTTAGCATAAGATTGATAAAATAATCATCGCCCAAATACGCTAAATTCACATCAAAAATTCCCATATAATGCAAGATAGCAGGATTATCATCATCTTTTTTGCTTTCAGGAATTCTATACCAAAGGCGTGGAACAAATAAAAATTTATTATATAAAATAGCCGTAGATACATAAATTCTATTCCATGAGCGAGATTGTAAATTCTCATCTCCCTTGCCATTGCTTTCATGCAATATACCTACGCGTAGATTGTTAAAAAATTCATAATCTTTAAGATACAAAGGAAAATCTATAAAAAATTCTGGTTGATAGTTGGTTTCTCTAAAAGGAGAAGAATGCTCATAAATTTGCCACCAAGAAGTTTGAGTATAGGCTATATAATATTTTTCATCTAGCCCTAGTAAATTTTCAAAAAGTCTTTTTTTAACACTAAGTTGGAATTTCGCCTCACTCTTATTATTATTTACTCCTAAAGAATTAAAACTATAAGCAAAAGGTAAAAAATAATTCATCTTATAAGAGCTAATGCCAAGGGGATTAAAGCTTTCATTTTCACCAAGATAATTAGCCAAAGCTAAGCGAGAAAAGTCTTGTTTTTCTTCTTTTTTTATAGTGATAGAATTTTGCGTTTGTGTTGCTTTGCTTGAGTTATTTTGTTCTTGAGAAATCAAAACAGATGAATTTTTTAAAGCGAGTTTTTTGTAAATTTCCATAGCTTTTTTATAATCGCCTTGTTTTTCATACTCTAAAGCTTGTTGTAAATCACTAGCCCATATAAAAACGCATAAGCTTAAAAATAAAGCAATTTTTCTCATTTTAACTCGCTTTTAAATTTTTCATATTCTTCATAAAAATTAAGATTTAAAAAAGCATCTTCATCTTCAAATTCTACAAATTTGGTTTTAATCTCAGAAAATAAAAGTCCTATTTTTTGTTCATTTTTTTCTAAGAAATTTTTACAAGTTTGAGCTAAAGAGCTGTGATAAAAGCCACATAAGGGATGTGTATGTAAAGGGGTTTTGGCTATGATTATTTTATAGTTTTGTTCTAAAAAAGGAAGCATTTTTAAAAGCTCATTTTCACCTACTTTAGGACTATCTACACTTAAAACAAAAACAAATTCATTTTTAAAATTTGAAAGTATAGAGTAAAGCGCAAGCATAGGAGAGTAAACTTCAAATTCTAAAGAATCTTTTATCAAGCTAAAATGGTTTTCAAATTTGTCTTCTTTCGCACTCACATAGACATTTTTAAAAATTTTAGAAAATTTCTCTACTTGAAATTGAGTTAAATTTTGATTTTTAAGAATCAATTTGCTTTTATCTTGTCCCATACGACTAGATTTGCCACCACATAAAATCACGCAATTTAGCTCATTAAGCTGCACAAATTTCCTTTTTTAATGTAATTCTACCACAAATTCGCCAAAATATTTTATAATTTCTTTTATGAAATACACAGAACTTTTACAATTGCAAACTTTTTTTTCTCAGTTTAAAAAAATCGATTTTATCAAGCGTATCAATGACAATATTTTGGAATTAAGCTTTGATAGAAAAAGATTTATTTTTGATCTTACTCGTGCAATGAGTGCGATTTATACAGCTAAATTTAATGCAAAAAATTATAATGCACCTTTTGATTTTATGCTTAAAAAGTATTTTAGCAATGCTTTTATAAAGGAAGTTAAAGTCCTTGAAGGCAATCGTATTTTATGTTTTAGCGTAAAAGCTAATAAGGCTTATAAAAGCTATGAGAGCAAGATTTATTTTGAATTTACGGGTAAAAATACCAATGTTATTCTTACAGATAAAAAAAAATTGATCATAGAGGCTTTAAGGCATATTGATAAAAGTTATCGTGTTGTAAAACCTAATGTGATTTTAGAGCCTTTAAAGCCTTATAAAATGGATGAAAATTTTGAGGAAATCAAAGACTTTGCAGATTATTTTTCTCGCAAATTTACAAGCATTTATGAGAGTAAAATCAAACAAATAAAAAATTTAAAACTTGCACAAGTAGATAAAAAAATACAAAATTTACAAGAACTTTTTTCTAGTCTAGATGAAGAAAATTCTTTACTCTTAAAAGCTTTAGAATACAGAAAAAGGGCTGATGTATTGTTTGCAAATTTGAGTGTTTTAAAAGATTATGAAAGGGAATTTAAGCTTGATGATTTTGAAGGCAAAGAGCTTGAATTTAAGCTTGAATTTAGTCCTAAGCAAAGTGCTAATTTATATTATAAAAATGCCAAAAAATTAGAACAAAAAGCTAAAAATTTAAACATACAAAGGCAAAATTTAAAAGAAAAGTTAGATTTTACCTTGAGTTTGAAAGAATTATTGCTTCAAGCTAAGAGTGAGATAGAGCTTGAAATTTTACTACCTAAAAAAAATAGCAAAAAAAATCAAGATTATAAACAAGAAGATCTTGTGGCAAATTTTTATTACAATGAGTTTAAAATTTGTGTGGGTAAAAATGAAAAAGGCAATGAATTTTTACTTAAAAATGCTAAAAAAGATGATTTGTGGCTTCATGTAAGGGATATTCCTAGCGCACATACTTTGATTGTATCAAACAAGCAAAAAATCAGCCTCGATGTGATAGAATTTGCTGCAAGGCTTTGTGTAAGCTTTTCTAAGTTAAAGAAAGGTTCGTATTGGGTCGATTATACCTTAAAAAATTTTGTTAAGGTTCAGCAAAAGGCGTTTGTAAATTATACAAATTTTAAAAGTATTAATATCACAAAGGATTAAAATGCCAGTTAGCCCTTTAGGAAATATCAATTATATAAATCAGAATATGGCTTATCCAGCTACACAAGCAAGCAATGAGCTTGCAAAAGAAGGTTTTGCAGCTACGCTAAATATGGCTGAATTTAATGAAAAAGAAAAAACTTTAAACAAGCTTGAAAAAGTCAATGAGACTCATGAAATCAAAGAAGAGATCAAAGAAAAAGCCGAACAAGAAGAAAAAAAGAAAAAACACAATCAAGAAGCTAAAACCAGCGATAATGAGAAAAATGAAGAAGATGAGTCTAAAGATCCAAATTTTAAAGACGCACAAAGCATTCATCGCCTAGATATTAGTATATAAGGAAAAATATGTTTAATACAACTAGAATTATTTCAGCTCTTGTGATGATAGGGGCTATTATTATTATCGCGTTGATTGATCAATTTTTTATCAATTTTATCGTTTTTGCGGTTTTATTGTATTTATCTTTTAGTGAAGCAAAAAAACTTTTTGCTTTAGAAAATATTTCTATTATCCCTTTGGCTATAGCTTTTATTTTGGGAAGTTTATCGCATAAAGCTTTGCTTTTTGGGATTTTAGCTTTGTTATTAGTCGTTGGATATTTGGTTTATAAAAAGGCTTCCTTAAAACCAGCTCTTATTTATATTTATCCTAGTTTGCCTATTTTAGCACTTTGGCAAGTGTATTTAGATCAGGGTATGTTTGCGCTTTTTTGGCTTATCATTATCGTTGCAGCTTGCGATAGTGGGGCGTATTTTATCGGAAAACTTATGGGTAAAACTCCTTTTTCTCCAACAAGTCCAAACAAAACCTTAGAAGGTGTTATAGGTGGCTTGATTTGTGCGAGTGTTATTGGAACTATTTTGGGAATTTTTGTTTATAGTTTTTGGCTTTCTTTACTTTGTTCGTTTTTTGTAGCGATTTTTGCAGTGATTGGAGATTTGTTTGAGAGTTATTTTAAAAGAGAAGCAGGTGTAAAAGATAGTGGAGATCTTATCCCTGGTCATGGGGGCGTGCTCGATAGAATCGATGCAGTGATCATTGCTGCTTTTGTGATGGTTACTTTTTTATGATACTTTTTGGAAGCACGGGCAGCATAGGAATAAACGCTCTTAAACTTGCTGCTTTAAAAAACATTCGTATTTCTGCTTTAGCTTGTGGGGATAATATCGCTCTTTTAAATGAACAAATCGCAAGGTTTAAACCCAAATTTGTTGCCATAAAAGATTCAAAAAATAAGCATTTAGTTAAACACGATAGGGTTTTTATAGGGCAAGAAGGTTTAGAGCAAATTTTAACAGAATGTCAAGATAAGCTTTTACTCAATGCCATTGTAGGTTTTGCAGGACTTAAAAGCACTTTAAAGGCTAAAGAGCTTGGCAAAAGCATAGCTTTAGCTAACAAAGAAAGTCTTGTAGTAGCTGGGAGTTTTTTGAAAGGGGCTAAATTTTTACCCGTTGATAGTGAGCATGCAGCTTTAAAATTTTTACTCGAAGGTAAAAAAAATATAGCAAAACTTTATATCACAGCAAGCGGCGGAGCTTTTTATAAGTATAAAATCAAAGATTTAAATCAAGTCAGTGTCAAAGATGCTTTAAAACATCCTAATTGGAACATGGGAGCAAAGATCACTATAGATAGTGCGACTATGGCAAATAAGCTTTTTGAGATTATAGAGGCTTATCATTTATATGATTTTAAAGAAATTGATGCTTTAATAGAACCAAGATCTTTAGTGCATGCAATGTGTGAATTTAAAAATGGAGCTAGCACGGCGTATTTTTCAAAAGCAGATATGAAACTAGCTATTTCAGATGCTATATTTGAAAAACAAGATACGCCTATTTTAGAGGCTATTGATTTTAGCAAAATACCTGCTTTAAAATTTCATCCAATCAGCACAAAAAAATATCCTATTTTTAAGCTTAAAAATGCATTTTTAAAAGAGCCAAATTTAGGTGTTATCATCAATGCTGCTAATGAAGTTGGTGTTTATAATTTTTTAGAAAATAAAAGTGGATTTTTAGATATCACTAAATGCATTTTTAAAGCCCTTGATCATTTTGGAGTGCCTAAAATTTCAAGTATAGAAGAGGTTTTTGAGTATGATTTTAAAACAAGAGAGTATTTAAGGAGTTAAAATGAAAATTTTTTTAACAATTTTATTTTTTATAACAAGCATTTTTGCTTTAGAGCTAGACTTTAGCGTAGGAGAAAATGGAAAAAGTCTAGATGATAATAATACAGTTTTAATTTTTGGTGGAATTCAAGGTGATGAGCCTGGTGGATTTCATGCGGCAAGTTTGCTTTTGAGTGATTATAATATCACCAAGGGTAAGATTATAGTGGCTCCAAATTTAGCTTTTGATAGCATTATCAAGCGTTCGCGTGGGAATAATGGGGATTTAAACCGTAAATTTGCAAGCATTAGCCCAAAGGATCCTGATTATAAAACCGTACAACGCATTAAAGAGCTTATTTTACTTCCTGAAGTTAGTATGGTGATCAATCTTCACGATGGTTGGGGTTTTTATAAACCTACTTATATTGATGCGATGCAAAATCCTAAGCGTTGGGGAAATTCAAGCGTGATTGACACAAGTGAAATCAATGCAAGCAAATACCCTGATCTTGAAAATATCGCCACTCAAACCGTAAATAGTGTCAATTCTTCACTTGCTGATCCAAAGCATGCTTATCATCTTAAAAACACCAAAACCCAAGAGCTTGGCGATACGGAAATGCTTAAAGCTTTAACTTATTTTGTGATTTCAAATCACAAAGCTGCTTTTGCAAATGAAGCGAGTAAAAATCTGCCTGTAAATTTAAGAGCTTATTATCATCTTTTGGCAATTGAAAATTATTTAAAAACTGCAGGAATTGAATTTAGCAGAGATTTCGAACTCACTCCAAAAGGGGTTGATAAAGCCATAAACCGAGAGCTTGAAGTGAAGCTTTTTAATGATAGAATTTTACTTTCTTTAAAAAATCCAAGAAAGGTTATCAACTATGTGCCTTTTCCGGTAAATAAAGAGTTAAATTATAACACAAGCAATGAACTTACGGCTGTTATCGCAGAAGGAAATTCTTTTTATATCCAGTATGGCAATCGTTTTCAAACAAGATTATATCCTGAGTATTTAGAATTTAGCGATGCTTTTAATGAAGTGACCTTTCAAGTTGATGGCAATGAAACCACCGTTCCTTTTGGAACCAAGGTAAAAGTAAAAGAGAATTTTCTTATCCCAAAGATAGCTAATGTGCGCGTAAATATCATAGGCTTTGATCATGGAAAAGATGAAAGTGGTATTTTAGTTCATAAAAAAAATATGCAAACACAATATTCTTTAGATATGGCAGGTAAAATTTATAGAGTGGAATTTTATGAGTTAAGAGGGGCAAATTTGCAACAACTTTTAGAAGCAAATACCAATAGCAAGTTGATCAAAAATGCTAAAAATTTGGATTTAAACACTCTTAAAGTGGCAAGATCAAAAGATAAATTCTTAGGTTCTATTTTAGTGGAATTTGAATGAAAAATCTTATCCTAGCTATAGAAAGTTCTTGTGATGATAGTTCTATAGCTATCATTGATAAAAATACATTAGAATGTAAATTTCATAAAAAAATTTCCCAAGAATTAGAGCATAGCATCTATGGGGGAGTGGTGCCTGAACTTGCTGCAAGACTTCATAGCGAGGCTTTGCCAAAGATACTTAAGCAAAGTAAAAAATATTTTAAAAATCTTTGTGCCATAGCTGTGACAAATGAACCTGGGCTTAGCGTTTCTTTGCTCAGTGGAATTTCTATGGCAAAAACCTTAGCAAGTGCTCTAAATTTACCCTTAATCCCTATAAATCATCTTAAAGGTCATATTTATAGTCTTTTTTTAGAGGAAAAAATTTCTTTAGATATGGGAATTTTGCTTGTTAGTGGTGGGCACACTATGGTGCTTTATCTTAAAGATGATGCAAGTTTAGAGCTTGTAGCAAGTACAAATGATGATAGCTTTGGAGAAAGTTTTGATAAAGTGGCTAAAATGATGAATTTAGGTTATCCTGGTGGGGTCATCATAGAAAATTTAGCAAAAAACGCCAAACTTAAAAATATCTCTTTTAATATACCTTTAAAGCATTCTAAAGAACTCGCTTATAGTTTTTCAGGGCTTAAAAATGCAGTGCGTTTGGAAATTTTAAAGCATGAAAATTTAAGCGATGATATAAAAGCAGAAATAGCTTATGCCTTTGAAAATACAGCTTGTGATCATATCATGGATAAATTAGAAAAAATTTTTAATCTTTATAAATTTAAAAATTTTGGCGTTGTAGGTGGAGCTAGTGCAAATCTTAACTTGCGTTCGCGTTTGCAAAATTTATGTCAAAAATATAATGCAAATTTAAAACTAGCTCCTTTAAAATTCTGCTCTGATAATGCTTTGATGATAGCAAGAGCTGCGGTTGATGCTTATGAAAAAAAGGAATTTGTAAGCATAGAAGAAGATATTTTAAGCCCTAAAAATAAAAATTTTTCAAGGATATAGATGAAAAAAGCTTTTACCATATTAGAACTTGTTTTTGTGATTGTTATTTTAGGAATTTTAGCGGCTATTGCTTTACCAAAAATGAGTTCAAGTAAGGATGAAGCTGAAGTTAGTAAGTCTTTAAATAACCTTAAAACTTTGATCAATGATATAAGCATTTATACTTTAAAAAATGATCATTTAAGATCTATAAAAACGATGAGTAATGTAAGCGGGATTGAAAATGTCGATCTTGGCAATTTTAATGGCGCAAAAGAAGTAAATTTTCGCGTAGGCGATGATAAAGAATGCTTAAAACTTGTTTTTGTAAATAAAGCTGATTTTATACTCATGGGAATTTCAAGCAATGAAGCAAGTAAAAATGCTATCATCAACGCAGTCAATCAAAGCCATGAAGATTTAGAAAATATAGACTTTACAAGCTCTTCTAGCAATAAAGCTTGTGTGATTTTAAGCAAGAATGAAAATTTTAAAAACCTAGCGAGTAAAACTTATCTTTTAATAGGGGGAATGTAATGATAGTGAGTAAAACTTATGAGATTGACTCTTGTGATGATGTAGAACTTGATATAAAAAGAGAATCAAAGCTTGAATTTAAGCTTTGGTATGATGATGAAAAAACACCTGAAGCCTTGGTGTTTGTGGTGCAAGGTATGGGCGATGATATATCATCGATCCAATATGTTGGTGATTATATGGTAAGGCAATTTAATACTGCTGTAGTTGGAGTAAATTATCATTGTATTGGTAATCGTCCTCAAACTGGATCAACTTTTTATTTAGATGATATAGACAAGCTTATTTTAAAAGTAAGTTGTGAAGCTGCGGATATCAAGCTTCCTTATGATGTTGATAAAATTCAAGATTATAAACAAATGAGTGAGATTTTTCATTTTGTAAATAATCAAATAGTTGAAGGCAAGCAAAAAGGTAATTTTACACCAAATTATTTTTTAAATTTACATGTGAGTTTACAACCTGCAAAAAACGAATATCAAAATTTTGGGATTATGCAAGCTCAAGATCTTTTAAATGTTGCACTTTATCTTAAGAAAAATACTCCTTTTGATACTATGGGGGGGGGTATACCAGTTATCATGATAGGGGGTTCTCACGGGGGATATTTAGCACATTTGGCGGCTAAGATTGCACCTTGGTTAATAGATGGAGTGTTGGATAATTCTGCATACGCTAAGTTTTTATGGAGAGTTGTAGGTTTTGGAAAGGAAATAGATTTTATGCAGTATAGCGAATTTGCTACTTTTGATTTTTTTCATCATATTAAAACACATTGTTCGACAAAAACTTTTTGGACAAGTAATTCTTCATCGCCTTGTTTTTTTTCTCCCGCAAGAAGAAAAATTCGAAATCTTTTAGAGGAAGATCATCTTTTAGAACAATCAAAATATTTAAAAACTTGCTTTATAAGTTATCATTCGTTATATGATGAGTATGTTTCTTTAAAAGAAAAAACTATGCTTTATGAAGAGCTTGAGAAACTTGGCTTTGATGCAACTTTGTGTTCTGTTACTAAAGAATCTCAAGTTGATGGAAAATTTATTAAAAACTTAAATCATGGCATGGGAATTCCAGTAAAACTTTTGATTAAAAAAGAACTTCCTTTAATGTTAGAAAAAATAAAACAAAATCTAAAAAAAGATTATAAAGAAAAATGTATCTCTTATCCTTGTGAGGATTTGTTGTATCAATTTAGCGAAAAAGATGACAAAATATTGTTAAAGATAGATAAAATTTAAGGAAAACTTTCATGACCATACTAGAAAAAAACATACAAGCTTTATTAAGTGGGGTAAATGAACCCTTAGGAAATAAACTTTTAAATTTCATACAAAATAAAACTTGCTCTCGTTTTAATATAGATGAAAATTTAAATATCTATGATAAAACTCATAATGTTTTTATGTATGAAAACTTAGAAGAAGAAATAAATTTTTTCTATCAAAGTATTTTAGAAAAAACTCCTAGATATCCTTTTATATGTATTTATGGCATAGGCAATGCTTTACTGATTAAAAATTTAGCTAAACACTATAAACATCTTTTTGTATTTGAAAGTGAAATAGAACTTTTTATCCTAGCTTTAAGTACACTGGATTTGAGTGAAGAGCTTTGTAGTGGAAAAATTTATCTTGTGGATATCGAAGAAGAAAGAGTGGATATTCAACTGCTTATACTTTTTGATATGAAGGATATGTTTGAGTATCTAAGTTTATATGAAATGTTTTTCAATGCTTCTTATTATCTTCGTTTTTATGAAAAACAAATTTTGTTTTTAAATGAAATGTGTTTAAAAACCATAGGAGTAGCAGTAAGAAATGCTGATATTTCTTGTTTTTTGCCTTTATTGACTTATGAGCAGTTTTTACAAAACATCCCTTCTATGCTTGAAAGTATTCCTTTTCAAAGAATCTTAAGTGAAAGAAAAAACAAATTTGAAAATGCTATAGTAGTTTCTGCAGGACCTAGTTTAGCTAAACAACTTTCTTTGCTTAAAGTTTATCAAGATAAAGCAGTGATATTTTGTGCTGATGGAGCTTTAAGTATGCTTGAGAAAGAAGGCATAGCGCCTGATTATGTTACCAATTTAGACTATAGTGATTGGCCAATAAAATTTTTTCAAAATAAAGAAAATTTAAAACAAAGCATTATCGCTCTTGAGTGTGCTACGCATCCTAATGTCGTGTATAATTTAAAGGCTGAAAACTGTATGATTGTTTTAAGAAATAAAGCCCTTTACCAACGCTTCAATCTTAATGATTTTGGCTATATAGATACAGGCACTCATGTAAGTCATTTTTCTTATACCTTAGCTTTGGCTTTAGGATTTAAAAATATTATTATGATAGGACAAGATTTAGCTTTTGATGAAAAAGGAAATTCGCATTCAAAAGGTTTTAGTTACGGGGAAAAATATGAAGGAGGGGCTAATATAGATAAATTTAAAATCCCAGCTTATGCAGGTAAAGGAGAAGTTTTAACCCATATTGCTTGGAATGATTATCGCACAAAACTTGAATATCTTTTTGCTTGTAATAATCAAAAGGCTAAATTTTACAATGCCACCGAAGGTGGAGCAAGGATTAATTTCACTGAAGAACTTTCCTTTAAAGAATGTTGTGAAAAACTCCTTACAAAAGAAAAACCCAAATTTGATATTCCAAAAAGTTTAACTAAAAATAGAAGTGATAAACTACTAGCTAAATTCAAAGAAAAAATACAAAAAGATCAAGATAGTGCTAAAAGATTTTTAGACGATGCTTTAGCTTTAAAACAAATTTTAGAAAATATACTCAGCAAAGATTTTATTTTACCTTTGGAATTTTTAGAAAAAGTTTATCAAAATATAGAAAATTTTAATCACTCTTTAGATGAAGATGAGTTTATACAGGATGAAGTTTTAAGAGGGGCTTTTGCTTATCGTGGAAAAATGATTGCTGATGTATTAAAACTTCATATCAAAGATAAAATACATTTTATCACATCTTACATCAAGGCTTACCATGAATGGTTGCTTTATTTTATAGAAAAATTAGAGCAAAAAATAAATATTATTATAAATTTTCCTAAGGAACTTCCATGAATTTGCTAGAAAAAAACATACAAGCTTTATTAAGTGGGGTAAATGAACCCTTAGGAAATAAACTTTTAAATTTCATACAAAATAAAACTTGCTCTCGTTTTAATATAGATGAAAATTTAAATATCTATGATAAAACTCATAATGTTTTTATGTATGAAAACTTAGAAGAAGAAATAAATTTTTTCTATCAAAGTATTTTAGAAAAAACTCCTAGATATCCTTTTATATGTATTTATGGCATAGGCAATGCTTTACTGATTAAAAATTTAGCTAAACACTATAAACATCTTTTTGTATTTGAAAGTGAAATAGAACTTTTTATCCTAGCTTTAAGTACACTGGATTTGAGTGAAGAGCTTTGTAGTGGAAAAATTTATCTTGTGGATATCGAAGAAGAAAGAGTGGATATTCAACTGCTTATACTTTTTGATATGAAGGATATGTTTGAGTATCTAAGTTTATATGAAATGTTTTTCAATGCTTCTTATTATCTTCGTTTTTATGAAAAACAAATTTTGTTTTTAAATGAAATGTGTTTAAAAACCATAGGAGTAGCAGTAAGAAATGCTGATATTTCTTGTTTTTTGCCTTTATTGACTTATGAGCAGTTTTTACAAAACATCCCTTCTATGCTTGAAAGTATTCCTTTTCAAAGAATCTTAAGTGAAAGAAAAAACAAATTTGAAAATGCTATAGTAGTTTCTGCAGGACCTAGTTTAGCTAAACAACTTTCTTTGCTTAAAGTTTATCAAGATAAAGCAGTGATATTTTGTGCTGATGGAGCTTTAAGTATGCTTGAGAAAGAAGGCATAGCGCCTGATTATGTTACCAATTTAGACTATAGTGATTGGCCAATAAAATTTTTTCAAAATAAAGAAAATTTAAAACAAAGCATTATCGCTCTTGAGTGTGCTACGCATCCTAATGTCGTGTATAATTTAAAGGCTGAAAACTGTATGATTGTTTTAAGAAATAAAGCCCTTTACCAACGCTTCAATCTTAATGATTTTGGCTATATAGATACAGGCACTCATGTAAGTCATTTTTCTTATACCTTAGCTTTGGCTTTAGGATTTAAAAATATTATTATGATAGGACAAGATTTAGCTTTTGATGAAAAAGGAAATTCGCATTCAAAAGGTTTTAGTTACGGGGAAAAATATGAAGGAGGGGCTAATATAGATAAATTTAAAATCCCAGCTTATGCAGGTAAAGGAGAAGTTTTAACCCATATTGCTTGGAATGATTATCGCACAAAACTTGAATATCTTTTTGCTTGTAATAATCAAAAGGCTAAATTTTACAATGCCACCGAAGGTGGAGCAAGGATTAATTTCACTGAAGAACTTTCCTTTAAAGAATGTTGTGAAAAACTCCTTACAAAAGAAAAACCCAAATTTGATATTCCAAAAAGTTTAACTAAAAATAGAAGTGATAAACTACTAGCTAAATTCAAAGAAAAAATACAAAAAGATCAAGATAGTGCTAAAAGATTTTTAGACGATGCTTTAGCTTTAAAACAAATTTTAGAAAATATACTCAGCAAAGATTTTATTTTACCTTTGGAATTTTTAGAAAAAGTTTATCAAAATATAGAAAATTTTAATCACTCTTTAGATGAAGATGAGTTTATACAGGATGAAGTTTTAAGAGGGGCTTTTGCTTATCGTGGAAAAATGATTGCTGATGTATTAAAACTTCATATCAAAGATAAAATACATTTTATCACATCTTACATCAAGGCTTACCATGAATGGTTGCTTTATTTTATAGAAAAATTAGAGCAAAAATACAAGTCTTTGTCAAAAGTATGAAATTTTATTGCTAAAGTATAAAATATTTTTTTGATTGCACGATATAGGATTTAACAAGTTCATGGATGAGCTTGAATTTTTTTAAAAGGATTTAAAATGGGATTTCGTATTAACACAAACGTTGCAGCATTAAATGCAAAAGCAAACTCTGATCTAAACAGCAAAGCATTAGATCAATCACTTGCAAGACTTAGTTCAGGTCTTAGAATCAACTCCGCAGCAGATGATGCTTCAGGGATGGCGATAGCAGATTCTTTGCGTTCACAAGCTTCTACTTTGGGTCAAGCTATATCAAATGGTAACGATGCTTTAGGTATCTTACAAACTGCAGATAAAGCTATGGATGAGCAACTTAAGATCTTAGATACTATTAAAACTAAAGCAACTCAAGCAGCTCAAGATGGGCAAAGCTTAAAAACAAGAACTATGCTTCAAGCAGATATCAACCGCTTGATGGAAGAACTTGATAATATCGCAAATACCACTTCATTTAATGGTAAACAACTTTTAAGTGGAAATTTTATCAATCAAGAATTTCAAATCGGTGCAAGTTCAAATCAAACTGTAAAGACTACTATAGGAGCAACCCAATCTTCTAAAATCGGTTTAACACGCTTTGAAACAGGAGGAAGAATTTCTGAAAGCGGTGAAGTGCAATTTACTTTGAAAAACTATAACGGTATAGATGATTTTAAATTCCAAAAAGTTGTGATTTCAACTTCAGTTGGAACAGGACTTGGGGCTTTAGCTGATGAAATAAATAAAAATGCTGATAAAACAGGTGTTAGGGCTACTTTTACAGTAGAAACTAGAGGTATGGGTGCAGTTAGAGAAGGTACAACTTCAGATGATTTTACTATCAACGGGGTAAAAATCGGTAAAGTAGAATATAAAGATGGCGATAGCAATGGTGCTTTGGTTGCTGCGATCAACTCTGTAAAAGACACTACAGGAGTAGAAGCTTCTATAGATGAAAATGGTAAACTTTTGCTCACTTCAAGAGAAGGTAGAGGGATTAAAATTGAAGGTGATATAGGCAGAGGTGCTTTTATTAATCCAAATATGAAAGAAAATTACGGTCGCTTATCTTTAGTAAAAAATGATGGTAAAGATATTTTAATTAGTGGAACAGGATTAACTGCTACTGGATTTGGTGTAAATAGTTTCATTTCGCAAGCTTCTGTTTCTCTAAGAGAATCAAAAGGTCAAATTGATGCTAATGTTGCCGATGCCATGGGATTTAACTCAGTTGATAAAGGAAATATTTTAGGTGGTAATTTTTCTTCGGTTAGTTCTTATATGAGTAGTGCTGGAAGTGGATTTTCTTCAGGTTCGGGTTTTTCTGTAGGTAGCGGTAAAAATTATTCCACAGGTTTTGCAAATGTGGTTGTTGTATCAGCAATTTCTCAAATGTCCGCAGTTTATAATATTTCAGCTGGATCAGGTTTTTCTAGTCAAAGTGGATTATCTCAGTTTGCAACAATGAAAACTTCAGTTGGAAATACTCTTGGTGTAAAAGATGAAACAGCAGGTGTTACCACACTTAAAGGCGCTATGGCTGTGATGGATATAGCTGAAACAGCTATAACAAATCTTGATCAAATCAGAGCCGACATTGGTTCAGTGCAAAATCAAATCACATCAACTATAAATAACATCACTGTAACTCAAGTAAATGTTAAATCAGCAGAATCTCAAATCAGAGATGTAGACTTTGCAGCTGAGAGTGCAAACTATTCTAAGGCAAATATCCTAGCTCAAAGTGGTTCATATGCTATGGCTCAAGCAAATTCTAGTCAACAAAATGTTTTAAGATTATTGCAATAGTTAGACTTAAACTACTCTATATTCTTTTAAGAATGCTGTGATACATACAAATCCAAGCCTAGTTTAAATACTAGGCTTTTTATTTCTTAAGCTTTAAATTTTTTGATTAACTAAAACTTGGAACACTTCTTGCTTTAATCTTTTCGATGCAATATTTTGAAAGGATTTAAAATGGGTTTTAGGATAAACACCAACATCGGTGCATTAAATGCACATGCAAATTCAGTTGTTAATGCTAGAGAACTGGATAAGTCTTTAAGTAGACTTAGTTCAGGTCTTAGAATCAACTCCGCAGCAGATGATGCTTCAGGGATGGCGATAGCAGATTCTTTGCGTTCACAAGCAGCTACTTTAGGTCAAGCTATATCAAATGGTAACGATGCCATAGGTATCTTACAAACTGCAGATAAAGCTATGGATGAGCAACTTAAGATCTTAGATACTATTAAAACTAAAGCAACTCAAGCAGCTCAAGATGGGCAAAGCTTAAAAACAAGAACTATGCTTCAAGCAGATATCAACCGCTTGATGGAAGAACTTGATAATATCGCAAATACCACTTCATTTAATGGTAAACAACTTTTAAGTGGAAATTTTATCAATCAAGAATTTCAAATCGGTGCAAGTTCAAATCAAACTGTAAAGACTACTATAGGAGCAACCCAATCTTCTAAAATCGGTTTAACACGCTTTGAAACAGGAGGAAGAATTTCTGAAAGCGGTGAAGTGCAATTTACTTTGAAAAACTATAACGGTATAGATGATTTTAAATTCCAAAAAGTTGTGATTTCAACTTCAGTTGGAACAGGACTTGGGGCTTTAGCTGATGAAATAAATAAAAATGCTGATAAAACAGGTGTTAGGGCTACTTTTACAGTAGAAACTAGAGGTATGGGTGCAGTTAGAGAAGGTACAACTTCAGATGATTTTACTATCAACGGGGTAAAAATCGGTAAAGTAGAATATAAAGATGGCGATAGCAATGGTGCTTTGGTTGCTGCGATCAACTCTGTAAAAGACACTACAGGAGTAGAAGCTTCTATAGATGAAAATGGTAAACTTTTGCTCACTTCAAGAGAAGGTAGAGGGATTAAAATTGAAGGTGATATAGGCAGAGGTGCTTTTATTAATCCAAATATGAAAGAAAATTACGGTCGCTTATCTTTAGTAAAAAATGATGGTAAAGATATTTTAATTAGTGGAACAGGATTAACTGCTACTGGATTTGGTGTAAATAGTTTCATTTCGCAAGCTTCTGTTTCTCTAAGAGAATCAAAAGGTCAAATTGATGCTAATGTTGCCGATGCCATGGGATTTAACTCAGTTGATAAAGGAAATATTTTAGGTGGTAATTTTTCTTCGGTTAGTTCTTATATGAGTAGTGCTGGAAGTGGATTTTCTTCAGGTTCGGGTTTTTCTGTAGGTAGCGGTAAAAATTATTCCACAGGTTTTGCAAATGTGGTTGTTGTATCAGCAATTTCTCAAATGTCCGCAGTTTATAATATTTCAGCTGGATCAGGTTTTTCTAGTCAAAGTGGATTATCTCAGTTTGCAACAATGAAAACTTCAGTTGGAAATACTCTTGGTGTAAAAGATGAAACAGCAGGTGTTACCACACTTAAAGGCGCTATGGCTGTGATGGATATAGCTGAAACAGCTACAACAAATCTTGATCAAATCAGAGCCGACATTGGTTCAGTGCAAAATCAACTTCAAGTGACTATAAACAACATTACCGTAACTCAAGTAAATGTTAAATCAGCAGAATCTCAAATCAGAGATGTAGACTTTGCAGCTGAGAGTGCAAATTTTTCTAAATATAACATCCTTGCGCAATCAGGTTCTTATGCTATGAGTCAGGCTAATGCAGTGCAGCAAAATGTTTTAAAACTTCTTCAATGATTTCTTAGATGCTTTTATGCATCTAAGATTTTTAAAGTGCTTTTTTCTTTTCTAAAAAGTCTTGCAAAGGTAAAATAGCGATTTTAAGTCTTTTATCTTGAGTTTCTAAAAGCTCTACGATATTTTCCATCAAAGATTCATGCGCATAAACCCAAGCAAAAAGTTTATTTTGTTTATCGGAATCATCTTTGATATCTTTAAGATATAAAGGTGTTAATATACTTTGTTCATGATGTAAAGTAGGGCCTAAAATTTCTTGTAAAAAGAGATATTTTTTATTTGAAAGTTTTTCTTTGATCTTATCTATATTTTGATTTATTTGTTCAAGAGAGAGTTTGTTCTTTCCATGGGTAAGATTGTGAATTTGTTTTTGAACTTTTTTGCATTCTTTTTTAAAATTTAAAGATAAATTCATATTTTTTTTGATTTTTTGATAGATTTTTAATCCAAGTTCTACTTGCTCTTTAGTATTTAAAACTTGTAATTTTTTAAATTTTTTATCTTTTTTATTTTCTAGTAAATTTTCGCAAAGTTCTTTAAAAGGTTTTTCTATAGCGCTTTCTATCCTAGCACCTCCTTCAGTGCAATTATAAGTTTTACTTTTGCTAAAAGCAATGAAATTTTCAAAAATTTGTCTAAAAAGTGTCCAAATTTCAGAACTTTGAACTTTTCCATTTCCTCCATAAGCTGTAGTGCTAAATCTATCTAAGTCCCTTTCATAGTCTCCATTGTGTAAATTAGCATGGATAAAACCTTGAGAGTGTGTTTGCCCATCTTTGGCATAAGCTAAATCCTGACCTATGAGAATGATGTTTTTATGTCCTAAATTTTCAGCCAGTTCATAAGCCATATGAGATACACTCATACCCGCGTTAATATATCCATAATCGTCTAGCTCCAAGTATCTAGCAAAAGGCTGGCCTTTTATGATTAACATATATTTTCTTTTATTTTTTTCAAGATAAGAAATGGTTTTTTTATGCACCAAAGAAGCTACTAGAAAAATGATGTCTTTATCAAAATCTTTAAAATCATTATTAAAACATTCAGCTACTATTTCATCGCGTTCCAACATACAAACATAATCAGGCTTTATACCATGTTTAGCTAAAATAGGATAAGAAGAATCTGCACAAAAAATTGTAGCTTTACTAGCATACTTTTTTAATAAAGGAAGTTGTTTAGTAAGAGATGGTCCTGTAGAAACAATGATAGCTGTATCACTTATACCCTTTCTTTTAGAAAGCAATTCTTTATAACTAGGATGAGTGATCATTTGAGAAAGATTATAAACAAATTGTTCTATACCTTGCATGGCATCTTTAGGATCATTACCATGCATAAGATTGTGATTTTTGATGATTTGCATGTTGAGTTTATTAAGTTTTAAAATATCTTCTTTATAGTGTTCATAAAAATCATTAGCAATGTGTAGGTTATAAGAACGATAAAACAAATCCCCTATCAAACGAAAAACTTTATCCATTTTAGGAAGATTAATATCGTCATGATGTAAAATAATGAGTCGCCCTAAGCTTAAATCTTTGCTAAAATCTATGAAATTTAAAGCTAAAAAGATAAGTTCTAATTCTTTTTCAAAGATGATTATTCTTTTAAGTGCTTGATTTTGAAGTAGAATTTTATATAAAATTCCATTTCCAAAACCATAAAAAAAAAGCACAGGATAGCGTGCAAAATCTTTAAAATATTCTAAATTTTTTTCAAGTTCTTTGATGGGATCTTGATACATTTTTTTTAAATTTCTTTTTTTTATGATATTGATATCAAGATTATCTTTTCCTTGAGTGAAAGTAAATTCTCTAAGCTCTTTTAGATCCTTAAGCTTTTTGCGTAAGTTGTTATACTCAAAACCGCTCAAAGCTTTTAAATTTTTGTTAAAATTATTTTCTTCTCTCACCTTCTCACCCTTTCCATCCATTTATCTAATTTTCTTTCTTTAATTTTTTCTTCTAAAGGAAGTATATTTTTAATCAAAGCATTTTCTTGTGCTTTAATATGTCCATAAACTAATTCCATAAATTCTAAATGTTCTTTTATCCAAAGAATATTTTTATTAAAAACATCTTCTTTAGTTTTAGGATTTAAAACATAAATTCTAGCAAGATTAAGTTCAAATTGGGTTAGCAAAGGACCTAAAATTTGTATCAGATCTTTTTGATTATTGTAAAGTTTGTCTATTTTGGTTTTGATTTTATCTATATCTTTAATGATTTCTTTAATCAAAATTTCGTTTTTTTGAGAATTTTGTAAATTTATAAAAGAGTTTTTTGTTTTATTATAAACTTTAATAAAATTATCGTTAAAATCTCTACAATGTTCAATACTTTTACAAACTTTATAATAAGCTTTAAGTAAAAACTCATTTTGTTTATTTAAACTTAAAGGTTCTAATTTCACAAAAGGTTTATTTAAATCTTTATCAAGTAAATTCTCACAAGCCCAAAGAAAAGGTTTTTCTATAGTTCCTTCTATCCTTGCTCCACCTTCGGTACAGTTGTA